>CAZEAX010000001.1:0-48135 GCA_964510405.1 uncultured Streptomyces sp.
CCGACTCGTTCACCGCCTGCGTGAGCAGGTCGGCGCGGCGGCCGGCAAGCGCGACGCTGTAGCCCGCATTCAGCAGCGCGAGCGCGGAGGCTTTGCCTATGCCGGTCCCGGCGCCGGTCACTACCGCGACTTTGTTTGCCATGATTTCCCCCCTTGGTTGACAGCAGATTAACGCAATTTTACCGCGCGCAGCGAACCCACGCGCGCAAGCGGCGATCAAGCGCGCACTGGTTGCTTTGACAATCCGGAAATGGCGCGGCCGGGCGGGCCGCGGCGACTACGCGAGAATGTTCTCGACCTGTTCCTGGCGCAGCAATTCGTAGACAAAGGCTTCGAGCTCGGGGCCCAGCGCATCGCGGGCGGAAATGATGCCGACGGGGCGTCCGTCTTCGACCACCGGCACGTGACGGAACTTGCCGCCGTACATCATTTGCAGCGCAAACGAGAACTTCTGGTCCGGTTTGATAGTTTGCGGATTGCGCGTCATGACGTCCGCGAGGCGCGTCGTTTTCACGTCGCGCCCCTCGGCGACCACGCGGAACAGCGCGTCGCGCTCGGTGAAAATGCCGGCGAGCCTGCCGTTTTCCACCACGATCACGGCACCGATGTGATTGGCGCGCATCAGGCTCGCGGCGTCGCTGACCGTCGTGTCCGCGGTGGAGGTCACGATTTCCTGGCCTTTGATGATTTCCTTGATGAGTCGGTCGGTCATGACAGGCCTCCTGCGGTGCTGCGATGAATAGGAACGAAGCGGGATCCAACGGCGGCGGCCGGCGCGCGGGACACCACATCCGATGTGCGCTTGCCACCCAAACGATGCTACGCCGGTCGCCCCCCGCCGGTCAATTGCGAAATTATGACTGTCGTCCGGCGGCGACAGCTCACCGCGAGGTTGCTTCGCGCAGGAATACCGGCAGGTCCATGGTAGGCGGCCGCGCGGGCACCTCGAAGAACATGTCGCACACGAAACCGCGGTGATAACTCGTGTGATTGACGACGTGCTGCAGGATTTCAAAGCGGGTCATCACCCCCGCATTGCCGCCGATCAGCGTGAAGGTCACCGGCTCGTCGACAGCGGCGGCGGTGAGACCGTCGCCCCACGCGATGTACCACCGGTCCAGCGCCTGTTGTTTCGCCCACAGGTCGGCCAGCGGCGGGTAGTCGGCCGTGTTGCGCGCCGAATAGCCGTGCGCGCGGCCTTCGAGATGGGCCTGCCAGATCGTGTCGATTACGTAGTTGTGATTGAGCGTGTGCACCATGTTCTTGAACAGGCTCTTGCGCTCCTTGACCGCTTCACCCGCAGGCAGCGCGGCGACGGCGTCGAACATGAGCTTGTTGGACCAGGCGTTGTAGCGGGTCAGCATGCGGGCGTGGTTAAGCACGATGGGCGCCTTTCATATTGGGCCGGAGCGATTTCTGCTATTCTTTGAAACTGCGGCGGGGACCATGATACCCGCACGCTCGATACCAAAGGAATGGCAATGCCAAAAGTTCTGATCGTGCACGGCGCCGGCATGAACATGCGCGGCAAGGCGCAGATCGACGTTTTCGGGCCGATGACGCTGCCCGAGTACGACGAGCACATCCGCAAGTACGCGGCGGAACTCGGCGTCGAGGTCGAGATATTCCACTCGAACATCGAAGGCGAAGTCATCAACAAGTTCTACGACGCGCACGAGCGCGGCGTCGACGCGGCGATCATCAATCCGGCCGGCTATACGACCGGACACCCGGCCCTGATGGCCGCGATCGCACAGGTGCGATTCCCGACCATCGAGCTGCACATCTCGAATCCCGCGCGGCGCGGCCGTGAATCGGAAATCGCGCGCGTCGCCCGTGCCGTCGTGACCGGCTGCGGAATCTTCGGCTATCACCTCGCGATGCGCGGCATACTCGACATGCTCGCGAACAAAGGCGCCGCGAAAAAATAATACGCCGCCGGCGCGGCGCGAGAGCGCGGCCGCGACTTGCCGTAACGGTCGGGACGAGGAGAAGAGGCCATGCGTCGCATCACGCTGGTTGCGGGAATCCTGTCGGCGTTGCCGGCCGGCGTCATTGACGGCGCATTGGCGCAGACGTACCCCACGCGGCCGGTGCGGCTGGTGGTGCCGTTTCCGGCCGGCGGCAGCAACGACATCGTCGGCCGGGTGGTTGCGCAGGGGCTCGGCGACCGCCTCGGCAAGCAGGTCATCGTCGACAACCGTGTCGGCGGCAATTCGATCATCGGTTCTGAAATCGTCGCCAACGCGCAGGCCGACGGCTATACGCTGCTCGTGATCTCGACGTCGTTCACGACCAATCCGATCATTCATAAGCTGCCGTTCGATCCATTGAAGAGTTTCGCGTGGGTTGCGATGCTCGGCGTCGGCCCCAACGTGCTGGTTGTAAACCCAGGCCTGCCGGTCAATTCCGTGCAGGAACTGATCGCGCTGGCGAAAGCGAAGCCCGGCCAGTTGGTCTATGCGTCCACCGGCGTCGGCAGCAACGGACATTTCGGCATGGAGCTCTTCAAGCACATGACGGCGACCAATATTCTGCACGTGCCGTACAAAGGCGGCCCGCCGGCGTTGATCGATACCGTAGGCGGCCAGGTGCAATTGACCCTCGGCTCGCTCATCCAGACGACCACCTTCATCCGTTCCGGCAAGCTGCGCGCACTGGCGGTCAGCAGCGCCGCGCGCAGCGGCATACTGCCGAACGTGCCGACTATCAGCGAGGCGGGCGTGCCCGGGTACCAGACCGCGAATTGGTGGGGAGTCGCGGCGCCGCGCGGCACGCCGTCCGCCATCGTCAACCGGCTGAACCAGGAAATCAAAGTCGTGTTGCAAGCGCCGGACACCGAGAAGCGTTTCGTCAACGAAGGCGCCGAGCCTCAAGTCAAGGCACCGGCGGAACTCGGCAAGTACGTCGCCGACGAAATGACGAAGTGGGTCGAGCTCGCGCGCATCGCCGGGATACACGGCGAATAATCGCAAGACCAATCAATCGAGGGGAGCTGCGCATGAAACTCGCCGTCGTCGCTTGCTTATTCGCGCTGGCGTCCGCCGCGGCGCTCGCGCAGCCCGCGAACGCGCAGGATCTCGGTTATGCGCCCGCCCCGGAATTTTTCCAGCTGCCCGCCGGGATGAATTTCGGTGCGGTGTCGGGCGTCGCGATCAACTCGCGAGGCAATATCTTCGTGTTGAACCGCGGACCGCAGCCGTTGATGGAATTCGACGCCGGCGGCCGTTTCGTGCGCGCGCTCGGTGCGGGCCTGCTCGAGCGCCCGCACGGGCTGCGCATCGACGCCGGGGACAATATCTGGATCGCCGACGGCGGCGCGCACATCGTGCTGAAACTCAATCCGCAGGGGCGCATCGTCATGGTGCTCGGCACCAAAGGATCGCCCGGCGAATGGCACGAAGCCGGTTTCCTGCGCCAGTTCAACGAACCGAATGATTTCGCGATCGGCGCGGGCGGTGAAATCCAGGTCACGCAGGGCCACGGCAAAGGCGACTCGCGCGTTTTGAAATTCGACCGCGAAGGACGATTCATCAAGACCTGGGGCGGCAAGGGCACGGCCGCCGGCCAGTTCAACGTGCCGCACTCGATCGCGCTCGACGCCCACGGGCTCATTTATGTCGCCGACCGCGGCAACGAGCGCATCCAGATGTTCGACGCCGACGGCGCATTTATCAGGGAATGGCCGCTGTTCGGCACGCCCGCCGGCTTGTACATCGGGGCCGACCCGTACGGGTATCTTGCCAACGGCCACTACGGCCAGATCATCAAGCTCGACATGAGCAGCGGCATCGCCGGCATGACCGGCAGAGTCGGCAAGGCGCCGGGCGAGTTCGGCGAAGCGCACTACCTGGCGGTCGGCGCGCAGGGCGAGATTTACGTCGCGGATACGCTGAACTGGCGCGTGCAGAAGTACGTCAAAAGGTAAGCCGGCACCTTTGGTGCGGGCGTGGCTGCGCCGACGTGCACTTGCGGTGCGGCAGCGGGTTTTTCATTAAGTCCTTCCGCCCAATCGACCGCGAACGCGACGCCGTAGGCGATCAGCGCGGCCGCGCAGAAAGTGAGCGCGCTGCGCGTAAACCCCGGCGGGGCCTGCATTTCGTCGAGATACCGCTTGATATAGTGGCTCGCGATGAAATAAGCGACCGTCGACACGATTAAGCTCAACACTTTCAGCGGTTCCTTTCGCTTTGCGGGCCGCGCCGGCGGCTTATTTGTCCGCCCCCGCAGATTCACCCCGTGCCCCGCGTGGACAGGAGTAGACTGTGTCTCTGCGAGCCTGATTCGGCGACACGCCCAGGTTGGCATTTAACTACACTAGGAGACGTCTGTGGCCACAGGAACAGTGAAATGGTTTAACGCAACCAAGGGATTCGGATTCATTGAGGCCGATGACAAGTCAAAAGACGTGTTCGTGCACATTTCGGCCGTCGAAAAAGCCGGCATGAGCACGTTGAAAGACGGCCAGAAAGTCGAATACGAACTATCCAAAGGCAACGACGGCAAATCGTCGGCAGCGAACCTCAAAGCGCTGTGATTCGAATCGCTGCAGGTCTGGAGTACTCAAGACTGTTTTGACCGGCGCCTGGCGCGCAGCGCGCGCCACGCTTCCCGCGCAATTGTATTTTTCCGCACGGCCCTGATCCGTCAACGCCGGCGTCACGCTCCCCGTTAAACGATCATGCCCGCGAACGGGCCGTCGAAGTTCAATCCCTCTGGAGGAGTTGTCATGCATAAATTACTTGCAGCGATCGTAGCTTCAACCTTTGCGTTGGGTGCGGTGTCAGGCGTTGCCGCCGATGCCGCGAAACGGGACGAGCTGACCCAGGAACAACGCGCCGACATGCGCAACCGCGCGGACCAGTTGACGCGCGCGCGCGCCGCCGGGACGGAGCAGGTCAGCGTCAGGACGCAGCACGCGTCTGCGGTCAAAAAGATTCATCCCGCGGGGAAGGTCAAGAAAGTATCCCGGCATGCGGTGAAGAAAGCGCACCCGCAATCGTAAGCGCGGCTTGAGGCATGCAAAGGGCGGGGAATTTTCCCCCGCCCTTTTTTCTTGGCCGGTCAGTTTGCGCTGGTGCGCGTCACGTCGCGGCTTTTCAGGAATGCAATCGCCTGCGCGAGCTCGTAATCGCTTTTCGCGACGACCGCGCCCGGTTCGGGCCGCAGGTTTTTTTCATCAATGTCCTTCGGCCGCGCCGCCGGTTTGAAGCTAAACGTATTGCCCGCGACTGCCGGCGCATCCCCGGCCGCAGATTGGTCCTGGCGGTCGTTGATCAGGTGCTTGCTCAAATCGGCTTCGCGCATTTTCAGCGCGGCGTCGCCGCCCGAGCCGTCGTCGAGCGCGATATCCGGCACGATGCCGGTGACCTGGATCGAGCGGCCGTTCGGCGTGTAGTAGCGCGCGGTGGTGAGCTTGATCGCGGTGCCGTCGCCGAGCGGCAGCACGGTTTGCACCGAGGCTTTGCCGAACGTCTGCGTGCCCATGATGACGGCACGATGGTGGTCCTGCAGCGCGCCCGCGACGATTTCAGACGCCGACGCCGAACCGCTGTTGACGAGCACGACCATCGGCACGTCCTTCACCGCCGCCGGCAGCGCGGACAAATAATCCCGCGTACGATTATTGTTCAGATAATTTTCCGGGCTGGCAGTGAGGCGCATCTTGGCGTCTTCCGTGCGGCCGTCCGTGTAGACCACGAGGTCGTTTTTGGGCAGGAATGCCGCCGATACCGCGACCGCGCCGCTCAACAACCCGCCCGGGTCGTTGCGCAAATCGAGCACGACGCCTTTCATCGGGCCCTGGTTCTGCTTGAACACGGTCTGGATCGCATCGGCAAGCGCCTCGCCCGTCGGGCCCTGGAATTGCGTGACGCGGAAGTACGCATAGCCGGGTTCGAGCAGCGTCGATTTCACGCTCTGGATCTTGATGACGGCGCGCGTCAACGTGAACACGAGCGGCTTGGTTTCGCCCTTGCGCGCGATGGTCAGCGTAATCGGCGTATCGGGCTTGCCGCGCATCTGCTTTACCGCGTCGTTCAGGCTCATGCCTCTGACGAAGCTGTCGTCCAGCTTGACGATCAGGTCGCCCGCTTTGATGCCGGCGCGCGACGCGGGCGAATCGTCGATCGGAGAAACGACTTTGACGAGCCCGTCCTCCATGCCCACTTCGATGCCGAGACCGCCGAATTCGCCGCGCGTGCCGACCTGCATTTCGCGAAACGCTTCCTTGTCGAGATAGCTCGAATGCGGGTCGAGTCCGGCCAGCATGCCGGCGATCGCCTGGCTGATGAGCTTCTTGTCGTCGACCGGCTCGACGTAGTCGCTTTTGATTTTGCCGAACACTTCGGTGAAGGCGCGCAGTTCCGCGATCGGCAGCGGTGCGACCTTGTCGGGTTGCGCAATCGCCGGCAGTTCGACGGCGACCAGCACGCCCATGGAAACGCCGAGCGCAAGAATTCCCAGTTGCCGCAATTTACCGCGCATGGTCAGTCCCTAGTAAAAATCAAAAACGGCGTTGCCGAAAGTGGCAACGGAACAAGCGAAATCCGGCGGCACGTCCGTGGTTAATACGGAGGGCCGCGGCGGCGCGGGGGACGGCTGTCGTAGCCGTCCGAACGGCCGTCGCGATCGCCATCCCGGCGCGCGTCCGCGCTGCGGTCGTCGAGTATCGCGGACACGCCGACCTTGATCGTGCTGCCCGGGTTGTACGGCAGCGCCACGCTTACGTCGCGGCCGTTGTAGCGATAAACAACGTCGTAGCCGTTGACGACTTCACGCGACGATTCGACGGTGCGGCATTGCTGCTCCGGTTGCGAGTTGGCGCGGTTGGCGATCGCCGAGCCCGCCACCGCGCCGCCGGCTGCGCCGACGATGGTGGCTGCGGTCTGCCCGCTGCCTTGCCCGACCTGGTGGCCGAGCAGGCCGCCGACGACGCCGCCGATGATGGGGCCGGCGATGCTGCCGCTCTTCTGCGGCGCCGGCGCCGGGCTGCATTCCTGGCGCGAATCGGATACGCGTTCGATGATCGGTTTGGCCGAGATGACTTGCGCGGTGTCGACGAAATCGCTGGCAGCGTAAGCGCTGCCGCCGATCATGGCGACTGCGAGGGCAATGAGTGTGCGTTTCATAAAGTGCTCCCAAAATTGAATACGGCTCAATTAAACGCCCGCTACCGATGCTCCCATAGCGGAATTACATACCGTTACAAGTCGTAATACACCTGAAACCCGCGCTCCATGCGGGTTTCGGCCGGCCGCGTCGCGGAGTCGCTCATTCGCCGGCGGCTTCTAGATTGCGCCGGATTCCGCTACCATGTAGCGCTCGCGCCTGACCCATCCCAATACGAACGGAGAACGACAATGCCTCACGCAATTCGCATGCACGAAACCGGCGGTCCTGAAGTGATGCACTGGGAAGAAGTCGAGATTGGACAGCCCGGGGCGGGCGAAGTTCGCGTGCGCAACACCGCGGTCGGGCTCAACTTTATCGATACCTATCACCGCACCGGCCTGTATCCGATGCCGTTGCCCACGACGCTCGGCATGGAAGGTGCCGGCGTGGTCGAGGCCGTCGGGCCGAAAGTCAAAGGCTTCAAGGTCGGCGACCGCGTCGCTTATGCCAATCCGATCGGTTCCTACGCGGAAGTCTGCCTGCGCCCGGTCGCGCGGCTGGTGAAAATTCCCGCGGGCGTCGACGACAGGATCGCCGCTGCGATCATGCTGAAAGGCATGACCGCGTGGTATCTGTGCAAGCGCACTTATAAAGTCGCCAAGGGCGATACGATACTGGTGCACGCGGCGGCGGGCGGCGTCGGCCAGATACTCTCCCAATGGTGCAAATATCTGGGCGCGACGGTCATCGGCACGGTCGGCAGCGATGAAAAAGCGGCACTCGCCAAAAAGGCCGGCTGCAAGCACGTAATCGTGACGTCGAAAGAGGATTTCGTCGCGCGCGTCAAGGAAATCACCAGGGGCAAAGGCGTGCCGGTCGTGTACGACGGCGTCGGCAAGGACACGTTCATGGGCTCGCTCGATTGCCTGGCGCCGCGCGGCTACATGGTGAGTTTCGGCAACGCATCGGGCGCGGTGACCCAGTTCAATCCGGGCGTGCTCGCAGCGAAGGGCTCGCTCTTTCTCACGCGGCCGACCTTGTTCAATTACACGGCGACGCCGGAAGATCTGGCGGCGGCGGCGCGCGACCTCTTTGGGGTCGTCAAGAAAAAAGTCGTGAAAATCTCGATCAACCAGACTTACCCGCTGCGCGAAGCGGCGCAGGCGCATCGCGATCTCGAAGCGCGCAAGACGACGGGCTCGACGGTTTTATTGCCGTAGTCGTTCGGCGCCGGTGCGCGGGGCTGCATTCGCGCACTGCACCGGGGCGGGCCGCCGCGCAATTCTGCCGCCGGTCCCGGCCGGCGGGTCGGCTTGATTCTTGCGTCAGCCCCGGCGTGCCGGCATTAAAGTGAGATTGCCTTGAAGGCTGCTTCGTTTATTTCAGGATCGGAGTCATGATGAAGTCAGTATTGGTGCGCGTCGCCGTATTGTGGTCTGCGATCGTGATTGCCGCGATCGCCCAGGATTATCCAAGCAAGTCGGTGCGCGTGGTCGTGCCGTGGGCGGCGGGCGGTTCGACCGACTCGATCAGCCGCATACTCGCGGCGAAACTCACCGAATACACGGGCCAGCAGTTCATCATCGATAACCGCGCCGGCGCCACGGGCACGATCGGGCACGCGCTCGTGTCGAAGTCGCCGCCGGACGGCTACACGCTGTTGATCGGCAGCAACAGCACGTTTGCAATTGCGCCGCATCTCTACAAGACGCTGCAATATGACAACGACACGTCGTTCGCGCCGATCGAGCTGCTCGCGGTGAGTCCGCAGATCCTGTCGGTGCACCCGTCGATACCGGCAAAAAACGTGAAAGAGCTGATCGCGCTGGCCAAGGCGCAGCCCGGCTCGTTGATATTTTCGTCGGCGGGCCAGGGCAGCACGAGCCATCTCGCGACCGAACTCCTGATGAACACCGCAGGCATCAGGATGATCCACGTGCCGTACAAAGGCGGCGGACCGTCGGCACAGGCGCTGCTCGGCGGCGAAACGATGTTGTCTTTCGTCGACGTAATCACTGCGTTGCCGTTCGCGAAGGCCGGCCGGCTGCGGCCGCTCGCCGCCAGCACGACCAGGCGCTCGGCGATGATGCCCGATCTGCCGACGATCTCCGAGTCGGGATTGAAAGGGTTCGACTCGGCGACTACCTTCGCCGTGTTCGTGCCGGCAGGCACGCCGCGCGAAGTGATCGCAAAGCTCAACCGCGAAATCACGCGCGCGCTCGCCGCGCCCGACGTCAAGGAGAAGCTCTTCAATCAGGGCATCGAAACCGTCGGCGGCACGCCCGAGGAATTCATCGCCTATAACAAAGCGGAGTCCGCCAAGTGGGGCAAGGTGATCCGCGAGCAGGGCATCAAGATCGAATAGCCGTTGAACGACGCCGCAATCAAGCCCGAAGTCGAAGCGGCGCGCCCGGCGCCGCTTTTGTTTACGCCCGCCGCGTTGCGCGGCGTGACCGCGCGCAACCGCGTGGTGGTGTCGCCGATGTGCCAGTACTCGTCGAACGACGGCGGGCCGACCGACTGGCACCTCGTGCATCTCGGCAAGTTCGCGCTCGGGGGTGCCGCCATCGTATATTGCGAAGAGACCGCGGTCGAGGAACGCGCGCGCAAGACCTACGGCTGCGCCGGTATTTACGCCGAACGCTTTACGCCGATGTATCACCGCATCACGAATTTTCTGCGCGAGAACGGGTCGATTCCCGCCATCCAGCTCGGGCATGCAGGGCGCAAAGCGTCGTGCGGCCCGCCGTGGACGAATTTCAAGCCGCTGACGGCCGAAGACGCGAAGCACGGCATGCGGCCGTGGCGCGGCGTGTCGCCGAGCGCGATTGCGCCGCGCGCGGATGCGCCGGCGCCGCTGGAATTGTCGGTGGACGACATCAAGGCCGTGCTTGCCGCGTGGCGCGAGGCCGCACAGCGCAGCATCGACGCCGGTTTCGATATCTGCGAAATCCACGGCGCACACGGTTACCTGATCCACCAATTTCTGTCGCCGCTGGCAAACAAGCGCACCGATGCGTACGGCGGCGACCTCGACGGCCGCATGCGCTTCGCGCTCGAGGTCGCCGAAACCGTGCGCACCGTCTGGCCGCAGGACAAGCCGCTGTTCTTCCGCGTGTCGGCGGTCGACGGCGACGGCGGCGCGTGGGACATGGACGATACCGTCGCGCTCGCGCGCGAACTGAAAGCCCGCGGCGTCGATGTGATCACGTGTTCGTCGGGCGGCATCAACGGCCCGCTCAACATGGCGATAGTGCCGCGCACGCCCGGCTATCAGGTGCCGTATGCGGCGCGAGTCAAGCGCGAGGCGGACATGCCGACGTGCGCGGTCGGCCTGATTACCGAAGCGCACCAGGCGGAAGACATCCTGCGGCGCGGAGAGGCCGACCTGATCGCGCTCGCGCGCGAACTCATGTACAACCCCAACTGGCCGGTGCATGCGGCGAAGGAACTCGGCTACCGCGATTATCTCGATCTGCTGCCGCCCGCGTATTCGTGGTGGTTGAAGCGGCGCGAGCAGATTCTGGCCCTGCGCCCCGACAACGAAACCGCAACCGCCCCGAAAAAAGGATGATCATGCAAACGAAAAAAAGTTTTACCGTCAATTCCATCGGCACCGTCAAGTGCGCGGTGACCGAAATGTCGCAGGGCGGCTGGGCGAAGATCGACTCCGAGATTCATCTCAATGCAGAGTTGACCGGCGGTCTGCAGGGCCTCGCGGGTTTCTCGCACATTCTCGTCATCTTCGCGCTCGACCGTGCGCTCGGGTTCGATCCCGCCAAGCAATTGATGCGCAAGCCGCGCGGCCGCGAAGACATGCAGGCTGTCGGCGTGTTCGCGCAACGCACGAAGTACCGGCCGAATCCAATAGGCATCACGGCAGTGCAATTGCTGGGCATCACGGGCAACGTCGTCAAAGTGCGCGGCCTCGACGCGCTCGACGGCACGCCGGTGCTCGACATCAAGCCGTATATGCCGCCGTTCGACCGCATGGAGGACGTCAAGATGCCGGAGTGGGTGGGGCTGTTCATGGACGGGTATTTCTGAAGAGGGCTTTGTGAGCACAGCAAAACCAAAAAGATCCGCGCGTGAAAGCGTGCGCATCGCCGTCGACATCGGCGGCACTTTCACGGACGGTCTCGCCGTCATCGCGCCGGGCAACCGGATCTGGGTCGGCAAGACGCTGACGACACCCGACGATCCGGGAGTGGCGGTGACCACCGTCATGGCGGACTTGCTGAAGCAGATCGCCGCGGCGCGCGGCGCAGGCAAGCGCGCAGTGACGGATGTGGTGCACGGCACGACGCTCGTGACCAACACGCTGATCGAGCGCAAGGGCGCGCGCACCGGGCTCGTCGTCACGCAGGGCACGCGCGACGTGCTCACCATCGCGCGCGAAATCCGCTACGACCTCTACGATCTGAATCTCGAGATTCCGCAACCGCTGGTGCCGGAAGACAAGCGCGTCGAAGCCGCCGAGCGGCTCGACGTGAGCGGTGCGATCGTCAAGCCGCTTACCGCCGTGGAACTCGAAGGAGTGCTGGACCAGCTCCGCGCGCTCGATGTCGACGCGGTCGCCGTGTGCCTCTTGCATGCGTATGTGAACGACGTGCACGAAAAGCAGATTGCAGCCGCTGTAAAGAAACGATTTCCGAAGCTCGCGATTTCGATTTCGTCCGGCATTGCGCGCGAGATCCGCGAATACGAGCGCATGTCGACGACGGTCGCGAACGCGTACGTGCAGCCGCTGATGACCGAGTACCTGAACCGGCTCGATCAGCGCGTGCACGATCTGGCGCCCGGCGCGCCGTTGAAGATCATGGTGTCGAGCGGCGGCTTCACGTCGGGCAAGGCTGCTGCAGACACGCCTATCCTGCTGCTCGAATCGGGGCCGGCCGGCGGCGTGCTGTCGGCGCTCAACACCGCGCGCAACACCGGCATCTCGGAAATCCTCGCGTTCGACATGGGCGGCACGACGGCGAAGGCATGCGTCGCGGTCGGCGGCGAGCCGCTGATTGCGCACAGTTTCGAATGCGCGCGCGTGTCGCGTTTCAAGCGCGGCTCGGGACTGCCTATATTGATACCGAGCATCGACCTGATCGAGATCGGCGCCGGCGGCGGCTCGATCGCGCACGTCAACGATCTCGGCCTGCTCAACGTCGGGCCGGAATCCTCCGGCGCGGTGCCGGGGCCCGCGTGCTACGGGCTCGGCGGCGAGGGCGCAACGGTCACCGACGCCGATCTCGCGCTCGGTTATCTCAATCCGGATAATTTTCTCGGCGGCGACATGAAGCTGCGCACCGATCTCGCGCAGGCCGCGCTGCAAAAACTCGCGACCCAGCTCAAGTTGACGGCGACCGAAGTAGCGTGGGGCATCTGCAATATCGTCAACGAGAACATGGCCGCCGCGGCGCGCATCCACATCGCGGAGAAAGGCCACGACCCGCGCAGCTTCACGATGGTCGCGACCGGCGGCGCGGGGCCGGTGCACGTGGTCGAAGTCGCGCGCAAGTTGCAGATCCCGCGCGTGCTGGCGACGATCGCGGCGGGCGCCGGCTCGTGCCTGGGTTTGCTCGCGGCACCCGCGCGCGTCGATCGCTCGTGGTCGAATCCGACGCTGGTAGCCGCGATCGACTGGAAAAAAGTCGCCGGCGTTTACGCGGATCTCCGCGCCGATGCCGAAAAGGAACTGGATTCCGCCGGCGCGCGCGACGCGAACCTCAAGTGGTGGATAGGCGCCGAAATGCGCTATGCGGGCCAGGGCCATAACGTTTCCGTCAATCTGCCGTGGCGCAAGGTGAACGCCGCGATGGCGCCGGCGCTGATCCGCGAATTCGAGCGCTGCTACCGGCAGTTCTACGGGCACCTCGTGCCGGGCGCGGCGCCGCAGGTGATCACGTGGCGGCTGACCGGCCGCTCGGTGGTGAAGAGCCACCGCTTTGCGTGGGGTGACGCGCGCGTGAGTGCGAAGCCCGTGATGCGCGGCAAGCGCGCGATCTACCTGCCGCTCAAGCGGAAATTCCAGCCGGTGCCGGTGTACGACCGCTATTCGCTGAAGCCCGGCACCAAAATCGCCGGTCCGCTGATACTCGAGGAGCGCGAATCGACGCTGGTGGTGCCGGTCGCGGCCGAAGTGAAAATACTCGCCGATTACACGGTCGCGGTGACGATCAAGGAGTTCGAATGAAAAAAATAAAGCTCGACCCCGTCACGCTCGAAATCCAGTGGAAGCGTTTGGTCAGCATGGTCGACGAGGCCTCGGCCGCGTTCGTGCGCACGTCGTTCTCGGTGCTGGTGCGCGAAGCGAACGATTTCGCCGTCGTATTGACCGACGCCGAAGGTCATTCGATCGCGCAGTCGGTGCTGTCGATCCCGTCGTTCATCGGCACGCTGCCGGCGACGGTCAAGCATTTCCTCAGGAAGTTTCCGGCGCATACGCTGAAGCCCGGCGACGTGATGATCACCAACGATCCGTGGATGGGCACCGGCCACATCCACGACGTCAACATCGCGATGCCGATATTTCACAAGGGTAGGCTCGTCGCGTTCGCCGCGGTGGTGAGCCACATGCCCGACATCGGCGGGCGCATCCGCAACGCGGGCATCCGCGACATTTACGAAGAAGGCCTGCAGATCCCGCAGCTGAAACTGATCAACGCGGGCAAGCCCGACCAGAACCTGCTCGACATGATAGGGCAGAACGTGCGCGTGCCCGAGCAGACGCTGGGCGACATCTGGGCGCAGGTCGCCGCGTGCAAGATGCTCGAAGAACGCTTGCGGCCGCTCTTGCGCGATACCGATCTCAATGCGCTCGGCGCGGAAATCCGCCGCCGCTCGGAGGCCGCGATGCGCAAAAGCATCCGTGCGGTACCGGACGGCGTGTACCACGCGCAAACGCGTCACGACGGGTTCGAGGAACCCATCCTCATCAACTGCACGATCACGGTCAAAGGCGAGAAGCTCGCGATCGATTACACGGGTTCCTCCGCGCAGGTGCCGCGCGCCGTCAACGTGGTGCCGATTTATACGTTCGCGTACTCGGCATTCGCGGTGAAGGCATTGCTGTGCCCCGACGTGCCGAACAACGAAGGCAGCTTCACGCCGATCACGACGTCGGCGCCGCTCGGCTCGATCTTCAATCCGCGCTATCCGGCGGCGAGCGGCGGGCGCGGCATGATAGGCCACATGATGGTGCCGGCGATCATGATGGCGCTCGCTGACGTGCTGCCCGAGCGCGCGATCGCGGAAGGCTCGTCGAATTCGTCGATCACGGTCACGGGAGAACATCAGGGCCGGCCGTACGCGGCAGTCAATTTCATGAACGCGGGACAGGGCGCGACCAGGCACCGCAACGGCTACACGATGCTGTCGTTCCCGTCGAACCTGTCGAACACGCCGATCGAAGTGTTCGAGCAGATGGCGCCGCTGCGCGTGGTCGAGCGCAGCATCCGGCGCGGCAGCGGCGGCGCCGGCAAGCATCGCGGCGGCGACGGATTGCGTTTCGAAGTCGAGGTCGTGGCGGACACGCCGATGATGGCGTCGATGATCATGACGCGCTTTCGCACCGCACCCCAGGGCATCTTCGGCGGCGCGCCGGGCAAAGTCGGCGCGCTGCTCCTGAACGGCAAGACCATCGATCCCGCCGACCACTGGGTGTTGAACAAGGGCGACCGCGTGGTGATGGAAACCGCGGGCGGCGGCGGATACGGAAAAGCTTAGCAATTGCTCCGTCACTCCCGCGCAGGCGGGAGTCCGGAGAAGTCACACGGTTAAATCAAATTCGCCTGGATACCCGCCTGCGCGGGTATGACGAGCAAGACACACCTTCGTCCGCTTGCGGGGGAAGGCCGGGATGGGGGTGCAGGCTTACTTCAGCAAGCCGATTTCCCGCAGATACTTTTGCACGCCCGGATGTATAAGTTCGACCCGCGGCGTCGCGGCGAGCGTGTTGGCGAGCGTTGATTCGCGCGCCTGTTCGAGGCGCTTGCCGATCGCCGCTTCGCCTTTGTGCAGCGCGCGTGCGAGGCGATAAGCGGTATCGTCCGGCAGCGTCGTGCGCGCAAGCACGAACGACCACGAGCCCACGGTGGCAACGTCCGCCTTCTGCCCGGGATAACTGCCGGCGGGCAGCGTGATCGGTTTGATGAACGTGTGCCTGGCGGTGATGCGCTTGATTTCGTCCGCAGTCGGCGCGATGAAACGCGCGCCCGCGGGGCCGTTGGATATCGCGGTGAAACCGGGCCAGCCGACCCCGCCGCCCCACAGCGTGGCGGCGCGCCCGTCGAGCACCATCGCCGGGCCGTCGCCGGCTTTCTCGAGGAGATGCGCCTCGAAATCCTTGTGCATGTCGAGACCCAGTCCATCCATCACGTAGCGCGCGAGCACGATGAAGCCCGAGCCCGCCGCACCCCACGCGATCGGTTTGCCTTTCAGGTCCGCAATCGATTTATACGGGCTGTCGCCGCGCACGATGAACATGCCCGAGTTCGAATACATCGCGTTCAATATGCGCACGTCGGCGGGCGCGCGGCCGATGCCGGAAATCGCCTCGTAGAAAACTTCGCCGGTGACCTGTCCTGTATCGAGCTTGTCCGCTTCGAGCAGCGGCACGTTTTCGGTGCTGCCCTTGGTGTTCTTCGGCTGCACGGATAACGTCGGGTCCATTTCGTTCAGCGTCGCGGCAAAGGCGTCGCCGTAAACCGGAAAGCCGCCGCCCGGCGTGGCGGTGCCGTGCAGCACGATCGTTTTGTCAGCCGCGCTCATGATGGCCGCTTCGCGCGGGAGTGCGCGGCACGCATATGGCCGGTATGTCGCGATGTATGGGCTTGCAATTCATTGCTCCTCGTGGCCGCATGAGTGCGTAAGCCGCTCTCACGGCGCGCCTAGTTGATAATTTTGTAGAGCCGCTCGTCGTAGAGGCTGCCGCTCAGCGGCGTCAACTTCTCGCGGAATTGCTTCGTGTTCGCGTTCATGCCATGCGTGTCGACGGCCTTCTGGTTGCGCCATACTTCCACCACCGTCATGTGATTGGGGCGGCTGGTCTGCTGGAGCACGTCGAAACGAAGGTTGCCGTCGTCCTGGCGGCTCGCCTCGCTCAGTTCTTTCACGAAGCCGATGCCCCTGTCTTTCTCCGTCGGCACGATGTCGACGTGCGTGACGGCGTAAATTTCGGCGCCCTTGGCCTCGGGGCCCGCGGGCATCGCACCTGTCGACAGTCCCGTGTGAGGACGCTCGTCGTACGGGCTGCGCAGCAGCGGCTGCAGTTTCTCGCGAAACTGCTGCGTATGCGCCGCCGCCGCATGGGCCGCCTGCGCGTCCTTGTCCTTCCACGCTTCGAGGATTGCGAAGTGGTTGCGCTGGTTGCGGCGCTGGAGCACCTCGAAACGAATGTTGCCCGCGTCCTTGCCGCTCGCCTTGCCGAACCCGCGGATGAGGCCGAGGGCCTTGCCCGAGTCCGGAGGCATGACCTCGAAATAGGTCACGACGTAAGCGGTGGCGGCATCGTCCGCGCGCGCGGGCTGCATCGAGCCAAACGCGATTACCGCAATGCAAAGCAGGAAACGAACCGGCAGCTTCATATCATCCTCCCCAGGTTAACCGTCAGTAAGCAAAATACGAACGTACTTTCATTCAGCCGCAGCCATTTCGTCAAGCCGGCGCGCGGCTATGCGCGTTCAACGCCCCGCCGGCAACGGCGGCAGGTCGCTGAAGTACTCCGGATTGGATTTTTGCGCGTCGGCCATGAACGAGGCGGCGAACTGGTCCGGCACGTTCAGGCGCGCGGCGCCTTTGAGCGTATTGCTGAGCACGTCGTCTTCGGCCGCCTCGAATGCCTGGATCACCGCGGCCGAAACGCGCGGATCGTAGCTGATGTGCTGGATCGCTTTTTTACCGACCGCCGGATCGAGCCCGGGCACCCATTTCGCGAAAATCTCGACCGCTTCGTCGCGGTGCTGGCGCGTATATTGCGAGGCCGCGGCAAGACCGGCCACGAATTTCCGCACGACGTCCGGGCTCGTTTTCAACGTAGGCTCGTGCGTGGTGGCCACCATGATGTACGACATGTGGCCGCCGCCGCGCACGACGACGTAGGATTCCGCCGCCTGGTCGAGCACCATGGTATTGAACGGCTCCCAGCACACCGACGCGTCGGCCTTGCCTTCTTTCAAGAGCGTCGCGAGTTGCGTCTGGCTACCGTTGCCGATGTCGATGATCTCGACGTCTTCGTACTTCATGTTGCGGCGCGCGAGGACCATCTTGAGGTATTCGTCGGAGGTTTGTCCCCTAGACAGCGCGATACGCTTGCCTTTCAGGTCCTCGATATTGCCCGCGCGGATGCCGGACCCCTTGCGCGCGACGATCGCGAGCGGCTCGTCCGCGTTCGCGCGCGTCGCGTCGCTCTGGATGACGCCGATCACGCGGAACGGGTCGCCGCCGTGGCGCGCTTTCAGAAAGGTGGTCACGCTCATGTCGCCCATCTGAACTTCGTTCTTCTGCATCGAGGTCACCATCTGCGATCCGATGTTGACGACCTTCAACTTGACGTCGACGCCGTGTTTCCTGAAGAGACCCTTCTCGACGCCGACGAACATCGGCAGATGGCCGAAATTATTGCCCACCACGACTTCCATGACGGGCATGCTCTGCGCCGACGCGGCACCGGCACCCCATGGTGAAACTGCCGAGAGCAGAACGGCAAAGAGCCACTTGCAACGGTCGTATCTCATGATGCTGCCTCCCCTGGTTATGACCCACTGCGTTACGATTATTTTTGCGGTTCGAATTTCGTCATCAGGTCGAAGCCCAGCGCGCCGCGCGCGATGCCGATGCGCACCTGCTTCTCGCTTTTCAGCGCGTCCGCGGCCTCTTTCGAAATCAGGTAGCGCTGGAAACGGCCGTCGGACATTTTCACCGTGACGTGCCAGCGGTCGGCTTTACCCTCGTCGAGGGATTCGATGTTCGTCGTAATCGAGCGCTCAGGCGGCGCGGCGAACGTGCGGTTTATATAGGAGACCGATACCGTCGTCAGCAGTCCCATGACGAGCGCCGCGAGCCACGGTTGCCGGTACGAGCCGGTAAACTTGAGCGACGGTGCGACGCCGAACGTGAACGACCAGCATGCAAATCCGAGCAGAGTGCCCACGAAGAACGCGCCCGCGAAAAAAGGCCAGCCGTCGATCACGTTGTCGAAGTGCGGTCCTTCGCGCACCATCAGGACCCCGGCAATGAACAGCGCCGCGAGCAGCAGGCTGTTCAACGCTTTGTCTTCGCGCTGAAGCGCGGTCTCGCTCATGCGTTCAGTCGTGCGAAGCCGCGCTCGAGATCGGCGATCAGATCGGCGGTGTCTTCGAGCCCGATATGCAGGCGGATCAGCGGCCCGCCGGGACTCCATTTCGTGGCCGTGCGGCCCTTGGCCGGGTTCGCGCGGATGCACAGGCTTTCGAAGCCGCCCCAGCTCGAGCCGATGCCGAAGAGTTTCAGTTCGTCGATCATGTCGGCGACCGCGTCATCGGGGACCGGTTTCAAAATCACGCCGAACAGCGACGCGGCGCCGGTGAAGTCGCGCTTCCACAGCGCGTGACCGGGGTCGCTCTCCAGCGCCGGATACAGCACGCGCAACACTTCCGGCCGCGCCTGCAGCCAGCGCGCGACGGTCAGCGCGCTCTGCTGCTGATGGCGCATGCGGACACCTATCGTGCGCAATCCGCGGAGCGCCAGGTAGCAGTCGTCGGGGCTCACGCAAAAACCGTAATCGGCGACCGCGTGCCGCACCGGCAGCCAGTATTTCTCGTTGGTGACGACGAGTCCCATCAGCGCGTCGGAGTGGCCGACGATGTACTTGGTGCCGGCGTGGATCGACACGTCGACGCCGTGCTCGAACGAGCGGAAAAAATACGGCGTGCCCCAGGTATTGTCGGCGAGCACCGGAACGTTCTTCGCGTGCGCGGCGGCGGCGATCGCGGGCAGGTCCTGCATCTCGAACGTGAGCGAGCCGGGAGCTTCGCAATAGATTGCGGTGGTGTTGGGCCGGATCAGTTTCGCAATGGTGCCGCCCATCAGCGGATCGAAATACTCGATTTCGACGCCGAACGGCTTTAAACGCTTTTCGCAGAAGTTGCGCGCCGGCCCGTAGACCGAGTCGACCATCAGCAGATGCGCGCCTTGTCTGGCGAAGGGCGCGAGTGCGGCGACGATCGCGGCGAGGCCCGACGGCAACGCAACCGCGGCATGGCCGCCTTCGAGTTGCGCGATCGCCTCTTCGAGCGCGAACGTGGTCGGCGTGCCGTGGATGCCGTAACGCATCGTCTTGAAATTGTCGGGGTCGCGGTGCTCGTACGATTCGACGTCGGGAAACAGCACGGTCGAGCCGCGGAACACCGGCGTGTTGACGAGTCCGGCGTAGCGTTGCGGGTCGCGTCCGGCGTGCGTGGTGAGCGTGTCGCGGCGCATGTTTTTTTTGTCGATCATAGGAGCTTTCGCTGAAATTTACTCGGCCTGGATATTGGCGGCTTTCACCACTTCGGCCCATTTTTTGAGTTCGGAATCGAGGACCTTTTTGAATTCGCCGGGCGTAGACGGAATGGCTTCAAGCGAAAGCGCGGCGAGCCGTTCCCGCACCTGCGGTTGGTTGACCGCCTTCACAATCTCGCGGTTGAGCATCGCGATGATCGCCTGCGGCACGCCGGCCGGCGCCAGCACGCCGTTCCAGTTTTCGCCTTCGACGCCTTTGACGCCGGCTTCGGCCATGGTCGGTACATCGGGTATCGCCGCGGAGCGTTTTTTTCCGGCAATCGCGAGTCCGCGCAGGCGTCCGGATTGAATATGCGGCACAGCGGCGGGCATGGTGCTGATCGCGGATTGCACCTGGCCGGCGACCGTGTCCGCGACGGCGGGGCCGGTGCCCTTGTAAGGCACGGGATTTAGCTTGATGCCGGCGCGCAATTGAAAAAGCTCGCCGACCACGTGCGTCGTCGCGCCGACGCCGCCGTGGCCGAGCGTGATTTTGCCCGGCTGAGCTTTGGCGAGCGCGATGAATTCCGCGAGGTTCACAGCCGGCACCGACGGATGCATGACGAGAATCGCCGGCGAAGTCGCGACCATGGATACCGGCACGAAATCCCTGGCGAGATCGTAGCCGACATTCTTGCTGACCGCGGGATTGATCGTGACCGGCAGGTCCGTGAACAGCAGCGTGTAGCCGTCGGGCTGTGCGTGCGCGGCGAGCTGGGTGCCGAGCATGCTCGCGGCGCCCGGCCGCGTGTCGATGACGATGGTGGTGCCGAGGTATTCACCGAGCTTCTGGCCGAGGATGCGCGCGGAGATTTCGGAGCCGCCGCCCGGCGCCCACGGTACTATCATGCGGATCGGGCGATTTGGGTAGTCGCTGGCGAGTGCTGCACCCGCGGTCAACGCGCAGGCGATCGATATGGTTCGGCAAATTTTCATTGCGGCCTCTGCGCAAAAAGCAGCATGCCTTCCAGCATCACGTTCGCCGCGAGCAGCGCCGACATGCCGCCGACGTCATGCGGCGGGCTGATCGTATTGACGTCCACCGCCACGATATTGAGGCCGCCGATGCCGCGCAGTATCGCGAGCCCTTCGCGCGCCGAGAGCCCGCCCCATGACGGCGCGCATACGCCCGGCGCGCACGAAGGGTCGAACACGTCCATGTCGAAGCAAAGGTACACCGGCCGGCTGCCGCATCTTGCGCGGATGCGCGCCACGAGGCCCGCGATGCCAATCGATTCGATCTCGCGCATCAGTATCGTTTCGTAACCGAGCTTGTCCGAGTGCTCGAGGCTGCCCTGCATGCGAAACGTGCCGCGGATTCCTGCGTGCAATGAATGCGCGACGTCGACGAGGCCCTCCTGCGCCGCGCGCGTGAACGCGGTGCCGGTGTCGTGTCCCGTTTCGGGAAACGGATTGCTGTCCGCGTGCGAGTCGAGATGCAGCGCGACGAGGTCGGGAAACTTGCGATGCGCCGCGCGGATCTGCGGCAGCGTGCCCGCGCCGTCGCCGCCCATCGTCAGCGGCAGCGCGCCGCTTGCATATACCGCATCGAGCACGCATTCGATTTTCGCGAACGCGTCTTCGATCTGGCCGGGCACGACGTCGACGTCGCCCCAGTCGGCGACCTGCAATCTCGCGAGCGGATCGAAATCGAAATCGGGCGGATTGAACGGACGCAGCAACTGCGACTGTTCGCGTATCGCGGACGGGCCCAGTCGCGCGCCGACCCGGAGCGGATGCGCGCCGCAATCGAACGGTATGCCGACTATGCCGACGCGCGATGCCGTGCGCTCCTGCGGACCGGGTGCGCGCATGAACGGCAGCGTGCGGCGCAACGGCAGATCGGCAATATCAACGCGCGGCAAGCAGGGTCTCCCGGAGAATGAATACGGACGGCGGCGGGCGAAAAACTACTGCGGCAAATATACCATGCTGCGGCGGCGGCCCGGACGCCTAGACGACCTTGGCGCGCAGCAAGGCGAGTACTTTTTCAACTTCGTTCTGCGTGTTGTAGAAATGGAACGCGAAACGCAGACGGCCGTGGCGGATCGACGCCTTCACGCGGTTTTCGAGCAGGCTCGCATGCAGCTTTTGCAGCAGCGCCTCGGTTGCCGCGTCGGCGCCGGGCTTGCCGACGATCACGACCTGGGAGAAATGCCGGTCGACCTTGCCGCTCATGACCGGCAGGCCCGCCTTCAACAAGCCGGCGGTGAATGCGCGCGCGAGCGCCAGGACATGTTGCTCGATGGCCGGCACGCCGACGCCGGCAATCAGGTCGAGCGAGACGTCGACCGCGTTGGCGCCCGCATAGTTATAGCTGCCGATTTCGAAGCGCCGCGCGGCGGGCATGAGTTTGTACTGGTCGCCGCCTTTTTCGCCTTCGTGCGCGTCGCCCAGATCGATGCCGTAGCGCGCGAGGTTGCCCGGCTGCATGCGCTCGGCGCGTTCGCGTCTTACATACAGGAAGCCGAAGCCATAAGGGCCGCACAAGTACTTGGACGCGCCGACCGTCATCGCGTCGAGCGGCGTTTTTTTCACGTTGAGTTCGAGCGCGCCGACCGATTGCGCGCCGTCGACCAGCAGCACGACGTCGCGCGCGCGGCACAGCGTGGCGAGCGCGTCGAGATCCGTGCGCGCGCCGGTCGTGTACGTGACGGTCGACGCGATGACCATGCGCGTTTTGTCATCGATCGTGCTGGCAATCGCATCGATCGGCGTGGCGAAATCGGCGGTCGCCGGCACCGTGCGCACTTCGATGCCGTGGCGGTCGCGCATGTTGTAAAGCGCGTAGATGCTGTTCGGATGTTCGATGTCCGTGCATAAAACGGCGTTGTCGCCGCGCCGCCACGGCAATGACGTCACGATCGCATTGATGCCTTCCGACACGTTCTTGACGATGGCGATCTCGTCGGCCTCGGCGCCGATCAGGCGCGCGAACTTGCCGCGCACGCGCTCCAGCACGTCGAGCATGGTCGCCTTGCTGCCGCCTTCGAGTATGCGGTCGTCAAGGTAGCGCGCCACCGCCTCGCGTGCGCCGGCCGGCATCAGGCCGCGCGCGGACGTCTCGAAATAAATCCACTTGTCGGTGCCCGGAAATTCGCGGCGTATCGCGGCGAGCGGCTGGGGCGGGGCGGACAGGTCGTTCATGTAAGGCGCTCTTAATTCAGTTTGATGTCGGCGGCTTTGACGACTTTGGCCCAGCGTTCGTAGTCTTCGCGGATGAACTGGCCGAGCTCGTCGGGCGACATCGGTGCGGGAATGAGGCCCTGCGCCATCAATTTTTCGCGCACGTCGGGCGAGTTCAGCGCTTTGACTGCGTCGGCGTTGAGGCGTGCGACGAGTTCTTTCGGCGTGCCGGCGGGCGCCATCAGCGGATACCAGTTGAGCACGTCGAAGCCGGGCAGCCCGGATTCGTCCACGGTCGGCACGCTCGCCAGCGGCGGATAACGCTTCCTGCCGGACACGCCGAGGACTTTGAGCCGGCCCGCCTGCAATTGCGGCAGCACCGAGGGATCGGAGAACGTGAGGTCCGCGTGGCCGCCCATGATGTCGGCGATCGCGGGCGCCGTGCCTTTGTACGGAATGTGAATCATGTGGATGCCGGCCATCACGTTGAAGAGTTCGCCGGCGAGATGCTGGCCGGTGCCGGCGCCGCCGGACGCCATGTTGAGTTTGCCGGGATTGGCTTTCGCGAGCTTGATCAGCTCGGCGGCGTTTTTCGCGGGCACCGAAGGATGCGCGACGATGATGTACGGCATGGTCACGAGCATCGTGATCGGCGCGAGATCCTTGAGCGGGTTGTAGCCGAGCTTCGGAAACAGCAGCGGCGCGACCGCGACCGAGCCCGGTCCCGCGACGAGCAGCGTGTAGCCGTCGGGCGCGGACTTTGCGACGTGTTCGGCGCCGATGGTGCCGGCCGCGCCCGCGCGGTTGTCGATCACGACCTGCTGGCCCAGATATTCGGTGAGTTTCTGGCCGACCGTGCGCGCGGTGAGATCGACGCCGCCGCCGGCGGGAAACGGCACCACGATGCGCACGGGTTTGTTCGGATAACCCTGCGCGCCGGCCGCCAGGGCGTACGCGATGCTCAGTGCCGCGATGAGGAGTTTCGTCATGGTGAATGAATAATACCTCACGCTACGTGTGCTCCTTCTGCAGAAAGAAATCGCCCGACAGCTCGGTGCCGAGGCCCATGCGGCGCGCATTTCCGAGTATCCGGGCGCCGGCAGCGGCGAACTGCATGCCGCAGCCGTTGTTGTTCAGGTGGTGCGTGATTTCGTCCGCGCTATTGCGTCCTGTCGCGCGCCCGTTCAGGAGGTCTCCCAGCTCGACATAGGAGTCCCAGTCGAATTCCTGCGCCTTCTGGTTGATCAGTTGGCCGAAGGTCGCGCCGCGTTTTTTTTCACCCATCACGAAATTCTGCACGAAATCGCTGGTGTCGCCGAACGGCTTCAGGCTGACCACGATCTGGCGGCTCGATTTGAACGTGCGCACATCGTCTTCCAGCAGCGTGCCGATGCCCAGGTGCATGCCGGGCAGAAGCCACTCGGCGTCGTATACGGGCTCGTACGAACTCGTCGCGGCAAGCACGATGTCGGCGTTCTCGAACGCGCGTTGTGCGGAATCGACTGCGATGACCTCGACGCCGATGCGCTCGCTCATCGTGCGCGCAAACCGTTCGCGGTTTGCCTGCGTAGGACTGTAGATGCGCACGCGCCTCAACTTCATGATCGCGGCCGTGCATTCGAGCGCGGCTTCGGCCTGTGCACCGCTGCCGAGCACGCCGACCGTTTCGGACTCCGGGCGCGCAAGCAGTTTCACGCCGAGTGCCGTGGTACCGCCGACGCGCATTTTCTGGATGTGCGAATCGGGCAGCATGCCGAGCACTTCGCCGGTCTCGAGCGACAGCAGCACGATCATGCTCATGAACTGCCAGCCGGGCGCCAGCGGCAGCTTCACGCGGCGCAATACGCCGGCGATTTCGGGTTGCGTATCGAAGTGCGTCGAGATGCGCACCGCCATCATGCCGCACGCGGGCAATCCGCCGGTCACGGTTTTCAGGCGATAGACGACGTCGCCCGCTTTCTTGGCGGCCTCTATCGTCGGCGCGGCGTAGACGGGATCGGCGTCCAGCGGCAGCGCGTCGATGCGCGCCGCCGTCGCGCGCTTGATGTCCGGCGTGTAGCCGTCGAACGGCACGCACGTGTCGACGCGCAGCGAATTGACGGCGCGGCCGGCGCCGAGTTCGCGAAACGCCTGCTCCATCGTTTCGACGTATTCGTCCGCGCGCATGGCGGCGGCGACTTCGCGGTTGTCGAGCAGAAGAGGCATAACGGAATTGAAAACCGGCAGGAGGAAAATCTGCGTTGCATCATATCGACCGCCGCGCGCGGGTGTCAAACGCGGCGGATGCGCGATGCTATACTCGATTCATCAATTTTCAGAGCGCTCGCCATGCGGATACGCACGTTATTTTTTGCCGCACTCGCGCTCGGCGTCATCATCGGCGCGAACGAATCGCGCGCGCAGCCGTGGAAGCCCGCGCGCGGCATTGAAATCATCGTCGGTTCCGCGCCGGGCGGCGGCGCCGATTTGACCGGCCGGCTTATGCAGAAGCTGTTCCAGGAAAAGCTGATCGCCGACGTCGCAAGCAGCGTCGTCAACAAGACGGGCGGCGGCAGCACGCTGAGTTTCGTCTATCTGAACCAGCATCCGGGCGACGCGCATTACATCGCGCTGACGCTGCAGCCGATGATCACCGGGCCGTTGATGATCGCGGGCCAGATCAGTTACACGGAGATGACTCCGCTCGCGCACCTGATCAACGAGTACGTCGGTTTCGCGGTGCGGCCCGACGGCGCCATCAAATCCGGCCGCGACGTGCTCGAGCGGCTGAAGAAAGACCCTGCTTCGCTCACGATCGCGTTGTCCACCGCGCTCGCGGGCTCCAACCATCTGGCGACGGTGCTCGCGCTCAAGGCCGCGGGTGTCGACATCAAGCGCCTGCGCGTGATCGTGGTGAAAGGCGCGGGTGATGCGATTACCGGCGTGATGGGCGGCCACTACGATATCGCCGCCGCGAGCGCGGCGAGCCTCATTCCATTTCTGGAATCCGGCAAGCTGCGTGGCATCGCGGTGTCGGGGCCCAAGCGGCTGCACGGCGCGTTTGCAAACGTGCCGACGTGGAAAGAGCAGGGGGTCGATTCCGTATATGCGAACTGGCGCGGCGTCGTCGGCCCCAGGGGCCTGACCGCGCCGCAGATTGCATACTGGGACGGCGTGTTCGCGCAGCTCGCGCAACTGCCGGAATGGCGCGACGAGCTCGCGCGCCTGTTGCAGGACCCTGTTTATCTCAACAGCCGCGAAACGAAAAGTTATCTCGATTCGCAGCACCAGGAATTGCGCGCCGTGCTGGTCGATCTGGGCCTGGCGAAATAGCCGCTCTTACGGCCGCCGATCAGGCCCGCGCCTGCTCTGCATCCGGCGGTTCGTCCGGCAGCAGCAGCACGATGGCGGACCGGATCGCGGCGATACCGGCCATTATCCACAGCGCGGCGGTGAATCCGATGCTTTTCACCAGCGGCCCTAGCAGCCACACGGCGAACGAGCTGATGCCGAACGCGACCGTAAGCCGCATGCCCGCTACGCGCGAGCGTAACCGGTCGTCAACGTAGCGCACGATCATCGCGTCGGTAAACGGTATCGAGCCGAACACGAACACCATGACGGCGAGCAGCGCGACAAAGAGCCACCAGTCATGCGCGTGCGCCGCGAGGATCAAGAGCGGGATCTGCGCGATCGACATCCAGAGCTGCAGCGGCTTGAACGGCATGCTGTCGATCAACCGGCCGACCACGATTTGCGCGAGCGAGGCGATTGCGTAGACGAGCGCCAGCATCGCGCCCAGCAACGCGGGGTCCTCGACGACGCCGCGAAACCGTGCCGTCAATAATTGCGCGTTGCCGTTGGTCGTGAAGTTGAAGATCAGGCTGCTCGCGACCGCCGCGACGGTCATGACCGCAAATGCACGCGCGAGCATCGCCGGAGTCAGCACCACTTTCGCCTTCCCGCCTTTGCGCCTGGACGGCGCTTCGTCTTCTTTCGGGCACAGCAGCGCGAAGGCAATGCCGCACCCGATCGCGAGCAGGCCGGGTATCGCAAACGCGGCGCGCCAGCCGATCCACTTGACGAGAAAACCGGTCACCAGCGCGGCAACGGCGATGCCGAGATTGCCGGCGAGCCCGTTGATGCCGATCACCGCGCCCGGGTTCGGCGCGTGCTGCACGAGCATCGGAATGCCGACCGGATGATAGATCGCGGCGAACGCGCCCATCAGCGTCAACGCCGCTGCGAGCTGCCAGGCATTTTGCGTAGCCGCTACCACCAGTGCTGCAACGCCGATGCCGACGAAGAAAACGATCATCATGATGCGGCGGCCCCACAAGTCGCCGAGGCGGCCGGCGGGCAGCGCGCCGAGTCCGAACAGCGCGAACGCGCCGACGCTGTACGGCATCAGGTCGGTCCAGTTCGAATAGCCGAATTCCACGGCAATCGTCGCGACGGCCGTCGCGAATATCAGCAGGAACATATGGTCGATGCCGTGGGCGATGTTGAGCAGCAGGCTGACGGCGCGCGGAAACGCGGCGGGGTGGGGCAGTGCGGGGGTGGGAGTATTCACAGCGCGACAGTTTGCTTGATTTAGAATAGGCTGTCTTGCGCAGTTTTTCGTGTGAGTATCGAGAAATGGACAAACCTTCCGCGCACTGCCCGGGCACCGCCCGGATGGCCGCGCCCGAAAGCCCGGTGCAGGGCGACCTTGCGCGCGCGGTCGTCACGCGGCGCACCACGTACGCCAACGGCCATTGCATCAAGCCGCACTGGCACGCGCGCGCCCAGTTCATATTTGCGGTCGCCGGCACGATGCGCGTGCGCACGGCGCGGCGCGTGTGGATAGTCCCGCCGACGCGTGCACTGTGGGTGCCCGCGCGCACCGTGCACGAAGTGCAGATGTACGGCGTCGTGCAAATGCGCAGTCTCTATGTCGACGACGTCTGCGGCGCCGGCATGCCGTCCTCGTGCGCCGTGCTGAACGTGACGCCTCTGCTCAAGGAACTCATCGTGCGCGCCGTCGCGCTGCCGGCGGGCTACGACGAGCACGGCGACGACGGGCTGCTGATGCAATTGCTGATGGCCGAAGTGCGGCGCCTGCCGCACTGCGCACTCGATCTGCCGCTGCCGGAGAGCGCCGATCTCACGCGATTGTGCGAGCGGTTGCTCGACGACCTGTCCGCGCGGCGGCCGTGCGATCTCGACGCGCTCGATTTGAAGACCAGCACGCGCACGCTCTACCGGCGCTTCCTGCGGGAAACCGGCATCACATTTGCGCGCTGGAAGCACCAGGCGCGCCTGCTTGAATCGATCCGCCGTCTCGCCGAGGGCGTGCCGGTCACGACGGTTGCGCTCGATCTCGGCTATGCCAGCCCGAGCGCGTTTTCGTCGATGTTCCGGCGCGCGGTCGGGACGCCGCCGCGCATATTTACTACGGCGGGCAGCAGCGGTTAGTCGATCGCCCGCCGCGCACGCTGCAGATATGTGCTTTTTTGCTTCTGCCTGGAATAAACCCGCGGTGGGGCCCGTTTGCCCGGAATGGTTCAAACGCTTGTGAGCAAGCGGGCAGTCTGCTATGTTGCCCGCAATCAACGATTCCCGGAGCAGGCATGACTAAATTTGGATTTCGCACGCTGGCAGTCGTGGCGCTCGCAGCGCTGGCATTTTCCACCGCGGCCGCCGAGCTTCCGCCCTTGCCCGCGGGACTTACCGCGGTGACCAAGCCCGTTCACCTGCCCGCATTCACGCTCGCGACGCCCGCCGGCGGCAAAGTGCACGCGGATGAATTCAAGGGCAAGGTGCTGATCGCCCGCTTCTGGGCCACCTGGTGAGACATCTGCGTAGGTGAAATGCCCTCCGTGCAGAGGGCACATGATGAATACAAGAAGAGCGGCGTGCCGGTGATCGCGATTTCGATCGACGGCGACGGCGAAAAATCGGTCAAGCCTTTCCTGGCCGAGCACAAGTACACTTTGCCAACGCCGCTCGATCCCGACATGGCGGTGGCGCGCGCCGTCGGCGTGCGGGTAACGCCGTGGACCGTGATCGTCGACCGCAGCGGCGCGGTGGTGGCCGGTGGTTACGGCAAGATCGACATGCAGAGCGCGGAATTCCGCAATTACGTGAAGGCGCTTGCCGCAAGGCCGCCGGGATAACGACACCGTCGATTTTTTTTCGCAGCACCACAACAAGGGAGGCTCGCATGAAGTCGAAACGATGGAGAAATCTGTGGCTGGGAATGTTGTTCGCCGGATCGGCCCTCGCGGGCGGTGCCGCGCATGCAATAGATGTCGGCGCGAAAGCGCCGGACTTCGCGCTGATGTCCTCGACCGGCAAGGAAATCAAGCTCGCCGATTTCGCCGGCAAGAAGGCGGCGGTGCTCTTTTTCTACATAGGCGCGTTCACCAACACTTGAACGCAGGAAGCGCTGGCCTTCCAACTTGATCTTCCCAAGTTCGAGGCCGCGAATGCCCAGGTCCTGGGCATCAGTGTCGACTTCAACGACGCTAACAAGGCATGGGGCGAGAAACTCGGCCTCAAGTATCCGCTGCTGTCCGATCTGCGCCGCGAGATGTCACGCGCTTACGGCGTGCTGAACGACGACGCGACCGCGGCAGGCGACACCAAGCGTATCGCGACGTATCTGCGCTCCAAACGCGCGTGGTTCATCGTCGACAAGAACGGCGTCGTGGTCTACGCGCGGGTCACGGATCCGCGCGGGCTCGTGCCCAACGACGAGATGCTGGAAGTGCTCGAGAAATTGAAATAGCCTGAAGCGCCCGCGCGCCGCAGGCGCGGGCGCATCGCGCGTTCGCAATCTTGCCGGCATCGAGCCGCGGTAGCAGGCTCGATGCCGTTTCAGTTTGGACGACGCTTACGCCATGAGTTATCGCAATGCTTCCCGCTGGCTGCTCGCGGCGCTGCTCGTATCGGTTCAATCGGCGCATCCGGCGGAAAATTTCCCCGCGAAGACCGTGCGGTTGATTGTGCCTTTTGCGGCGGGCGGCGGCGGCGACGGCGCGGCGCGTCCGCTTGCCCAGGCGTTGTCCGCGCGGCTCGCGCAGCAGGTGGTCATCGATAACCGCGGCGGCGCAGGCGGAATCATCGGCATCGAGACCGCGGCGAACGCGGCGCCCGACGGCTATACGCTGTTGCTCTCCACCGCGGGTTTTGCCGCGCTGCCCGCGCTGCATCGTACGCTGCCTTTCGACCCTGTGCGCGATTTCACCGGTGTCATCGTCGCGCAATCCGGCATTTACATACTCGTCGTAAATCCGGCGGGCAATATCACGTCGGTGAACGGCTTGATTTCGTACGCGAAGGCGAATCCGCGCAAGCTTGATTTTGCATCGGCGGGCATCGGTTCGACGATCCATCTCGCAGGCGAGCTCTTCAAAAGCATGGCGCAGATCGACATGGTCCACGTGCCGTACAAGGGCGCCGGACCCGCGATTACCGACGTAATCGGCGGACAGGTGCAGACGATGTTCGCATCCGCTCTGAACGCACTGCCGCTGGTCAAATCGGGAAAGTTGCGCGCGCTGGCGGTGACTTCGGCGCAGCGTTCCGCACTCGTTCCGGAGTTGCCGACTGTGGCGGAAAGCGGCATGCCGGGCTTTGAAGCGACGGGTTGGTACGGGCTTGCCGCACCGGCGCGCACGCCGAAGCCGATCGTGCGCAAACTCAATGCGGATGCGAACAGCGCGCTGCGTTCGCCTGAGCTTGTTGATTTGCTAAAAGCGCAGGGGCTTGAACCCGTCGGCGGAACGCCGGAAGCCGCGACTGAACTCATCCGCAAGGACGTGGAGCGCTGGACGCGATTGATCCGCGATGCCGGCATCAAACAGCAATAGGAAACCCATGGACCAGTCACTCGACACCAAAGCCGAAACTTTGACCAAGGAGTTATGCGGCCATCTCGCCGCTGCGACGTTCGCCGATTTGTCGGCGACCGCCGCCAGTGAAGCGCGCCGCGGCGTGCTCGACTGGATCGGCTGCGCCCTCGCCGCCAGCGCGCATCCGACGATCGCCAAACTCATCGCGGTGCTGCAGGAGGCGGGCGGCAAACCGCAGGCCGCGGTTTTGGCGCGCAATCTGAAACTCGGATTGCTGGAGGCGCCGCTGGTGAACGGGCAGATGGGACACTTGCTCGACTATGACGATACGCATATGGGCGGCGTGCTGTTGCACACGAGTTCGCCGGTGCTCGCCGCGTTGTTTGCGCTTGCCGAACGCGCGCCGGTCGGCGGCCGCGAATTCATGCTCGCATATGCGGTCGGTTTCGAGGCGGGCGTACGCAGCGGGCGCGCCGCGCCGCGCCATCACGACGGCGGCTGGCATTTGACGGGGACGCTGGGCAGCATCGCGGCCGGCGTCGCGGCGGGAAAATTGCTGGGGCTCGACAAACAGCGTCTCACGTACGCAATGGGCATCGCCGCGACGCAGGCCGGCGGCATGCAGCAGAACCGCGGCACGATGTGCAAGTCGTTCCACGCGGGCAAAGCCGCCGCCAACGGCGTGCTCGCCGCGCTGCTTGCGGAAAAAGGTTTCGACAGCACGCAGGAAATCATCGAGGGCAAAAAAGGCTTTTGCCGTATTTACAGCACCGAGGCCGCGCCAGAGCGGCTCGTCGCCGATCTGGGCCGGACCTGGCTCATCGAAACCAACGGGCATAAACCGTACGCCTGCGGGGTGGTCCTGCATCCATTGATCGATGCGGTGATCGCTTTGCGCGACAAGACGGCTCTCGACCCGGCGCGCATCGATGAAATCACGCTGCGCGTGCACCCGCTCGTTTTGTCGATCACCGGCGTCGTCGAGCCGTCGACCGGATTGCAATCGAAGTTCAGCGTGTATCATTCGGCTGCCGTTGCCTATGCCGACGGCAACGCCGGCGTCCCGCAATACACGGACGCCAAAGCGAACGATCCCGTGATCGTTGCGCTTCGGCGCAAGGTGAAAGCGGTTGCCGATCCGACGTTGCGCAATGATGAGGCCCGCGCGAGCCTGGGCGCCGGCGCTATCCGCGCCGAAGCCCACGTGCCGCATGCGAGCGGATCTGCGCAAAATCCTATGAGTGACGCTGCGATTGAAGCGAAGTTCATGGCGAATGCAATACCGGTCATCGGCACGGCGCGCGCCCAACGCACGCGCGCCATGGTGTGGGAACTGGATGAGCTTGACGACATGCGCGAGCTGATTGCGCTCGTCGCCTGACCGGTAAATCTACAGGCGGCCCGCCGGTTTGCCGCCGGCTTCCTCGTCGCACATTTTGCAGTCGAGTTCGTGGCCCAGCGCGCGCGCGCGTCCTTCGGGTGTCACGACCCACGGCCGGTTGATCCACGGCGGTTGATGCCGCACGTGCTGCGCGTGGCCGCATTCGAGATCGGCGACCCAGTGATTCTCTTCGTCCCGACGAAAACCGGCGATGCGCTTTTTCATGCGGGATTCATCGTTCGCGCGATTTCGCTTCGAGCTCGGCGACGCGCTGCTTCAACGCGCGCTCTTCTTGCCAGCGCGCCGTTTCGTCGCGAATCGTCGCCGCGATGATCCACGACGACTCGTCCGGCGCGCGCATGAGCGCAACGGTAAACGCGACCGACAGCGCCCGGCCGTCTTTGTGCACCGCCGGCACGCGCAGCACGTCGTTGCCATAGCGCGTCTTGCCGGTTTTCATCGTCTGATTGAAGCCATGCGCGTGACGCTCGCGCAGACGCCCGGGAATGATGACATCGAGCGATTCGCCGAGGACTTCCTCTGCCCTGTAGCCGAAGATGCGCGCGGCGGCGGGGTTCCAGTAAACGATCACCCCGTCGGCGTCGGCCGCAATGACGGCATCGCCGGTTGTGTGCAGAAATTGCGCGGGATCGAAAAGTGTACCCATGAAGAAAGGCCTGCTCCTGCGTATTGGACTACGATTGGAACAAAAAGTGCCGGGCAATTTTTCGCCGACTAATTGAGCTGTATTCCCGTCGCCTTCACCAGCGTGTTGAGCCTTTCGTAATCCGCTTTGATGTTCGCCGCAAGCTGCTCCGGCGTGCCCGGTGTCGCGATCAAGCCCTGAGCCAGCAGCTTTGATTTCGCTTCGGGCTGCGCGAGAGCTCGCGCGATTTCCGCATTGAGACGCGCAATGACTTCGCGCGGCGTGCCCGCGGGTGCGAAGAGCGCGTACCACGTGATCGAGACGAATCCCGGCAGCCCCGATTCGGCGATCGTCGGCACGTTCGGCAAAGGTTCGTAGCGCGTCGTACCCGAAACACCCAGGGCTTTCAACCTTCCGGAAATAATTTGCGGCAACACCGCGGCGTCGAGAAATCCCTGATTGGCGTGGCCGCCGATCAGGTCGGTGATCGCCGGCGCGGTGCCTTTGTACGGCACATGCGTCATGCGCGTGCCGGCGAGCAGGTTGAATTCTTCTTCCGCGATATGCTGGCCGCCGCCGGCGCCGCCCGATACTACATTGAGCCGGCCCGGGTGCGCTTTCGCGAGCGCGATCAGCTCACGCGCATTACGCGCCGGCACCGCCGGATGCGCAGAGAGAATATAAGGCGCCGTCACGAGGTTGCCGACCGCAGCGATGTCGCGCGTTGGCACGTAGGGCAGATTGGGATTCGTCAGCGCCGCGGCGACGAGCGGGCCGCGTCCGCTCACGAGCAGCGTGTAACCGTCGGGCGCCGACTTCGCGACGTGATCGGTGCCGATACGCCGTTGCAGGGCGGAGCAGGGGACCCCTTCAGGGGATGCGACCCCGGAAACGTGCGCCGCGGACGCGTTTAATTCCACGGCGTCGTCTTCCGACTCGCGGACGTTCACATCCCGCAAGCGGGAGCCCTGTTCACTGCTCGCGTCCGGCCGCCCGCACCGGGGCGGTTATCGACGATCGCCGACACGTTCAAAGACGGCGCAAGCTGTTGTGCGATCGCGTGGCCGGTAATGTCGACACCGCCGCCGGCGGGATAGGGAACGACGATGCGGACGGGTTTGGACGGATAAGCTTGCGCGTATAACGGCGACCCGTTCAGCACCAACGCAGCGCACACCAGCGGGCGGGCGTGACGCATCATCATCGCTGGCGCAAAAGTTGAATGCCGACCAGCAGCGCCGGCACGCCGCATACGACGAAGCCGATGCCGTAGCTGCCGGTCGTGTCGAGCAGGCCCGAATACATGACGGGCAACGCCAATGCACCGACTTGGCCGAACGACAGGACGCCGCCCGTAACGCCGCCGCGCATGTCTTCAGGCGAGGCGCGCGCGGTTTCGGCCAGCAGAATGCCGTGCCACGACAAGGCGGTGACGCTGATCAGGCAGGAAACCATGCCGACGAGCAGCGCCGGCCAGCCGGCATCGCACAGCGCGAGCAGCGCAGCGCTTCCCGCCATGCCGAGCGAGAGCCCCGCCATCACGGCGCGCGGCGACACGTAGCGGCTGCCGATCCAGCCCCACAGGATGCGGCCGGGAATGGCGACCGCGACGGCAATGGAAAACATGAAGCCCGCAGCGACGGGCGTGTAGCCGATGGTCGTGAGATAGACGACGAAGTACGCGGTCACCACGGTCTGCGCGCCGTTGAACGCAAGGCAGGCGAACGACAGCGCGCGCAGGCGCGGCGTGGCGAGCACCGCATTCAGCGTCGATTTGAAGTCCGACAGCTTGAACACGCGCGTCGGCACGCGATCGTCGTCGAAGATTCCGCGCAGCGGCTGCAGCATCACGGCGAAAACGAGGCAGGCTGCCGCGCTGAGCAGCATCGTCGTGCGCCAGCCGGTCCACTCGGTGAATTGCGGCGCGAGCACGCCGGCAAGCAACAGGCCCACGGGCACCGCGGTTTGCTTGATCGAGAACACGAGCGGCAGATATTGCGGCGGCGAGCAGCGGGAGAGCAAATGCGAGCTCGTCGGCGTCGATACCGCGGCGCCGCCGCCGCCGACAATCGCTGACAGGACGAGAAACGCGGGCGAACCGAGCGTGAGGAGTGCGATGCCGGCGGCGAGCAGCAGCAGCGCAACCTGGCTCATGCGCAAAGCGCCGTGGCGCACGATAAAGCTGCCGCAGCCGAGTTGCGAGAAGAGCGCGGCGACGGCCGTGAGTCCGAAATAGATGCCGATCCACGACGGCGCCAGGTTCAGGTCCACGATGATCGCCGGCGCGATCACCGCAGGCAGCGATTTGCCGAGCGAGACGAAAGTCTGCTGCAGGAACATCGCGCCCAGGGCAAGCATCAGGTGATTCGCGGGGCGCTCGGTCAATTCACTCCTTCCATCCGCCGTAAAGTCCGGCGACGCTGCCGGTTATTTTTGCTCTGTCCCGTTCGTTGCGCGGTATCCGTAAACCGCTTGTGCTTCGTCCGCCGACACCAGTCCGTACTCGACATCTCGCGCAACTTTTTCGCGCGTGCGTTTTTTCGGATCGCCGATGCCCCCGCCGCCGGGCGTCTCCACGACCACGCGATCGCCGGCCGGTATCACCTGGCGGCCGAAACCGCGCAGGGTCGCGCCGGATTTCAATGACAACCGTCCGGCGCCGCCGCTTTTGCCGCCGGCGCTGCCGCGCGCCGCGTGCACGATGCGGTCGAAAGTCGCGGAGATGATCATCGGCGCGTCGTCGCCGTTGGCGATTTCCATGATCTGCCCGAGGCCGCCGCGGTGCTCGCCGGCGCCGCCGGAATCGGGCCGGTACTCTTTCTTCCAGTACACGACGGGCGACAGCGTCTCCATAATCTCCACCGCGACGTTGCGGATGCCGCTCGGAAACGACGTGACGGACAGCCCGTCCTTGCCGGGGCGCGCGCCGGTGCCGCCGGTGTTGAAGCCCACGACGTTGAAGCGCGTCTTGCCTTTGAGTTGTTCGGGATCGACGCCCTTGAACGTCTGGCCGCCGGCGAGCCGCACGTTCCACAACGACGACGTGCCTTCCGCCGGCACCTGGTCGGGCCGCGCCTGGTGCAGGCAGCCGAACACGACGTCGGGCAGCATCTGGCCGATGGTCGAGCGCGCCGCGACCGCGAGCGGGAAGGGCGCGTTGACGATCGAGCCTTCGGGCGCGGTTACGCGCACGACGGACAACGAGCCCGCGTTGTTCGGAATATGGCCGCCGATGATGCAGCGCACGCCGAACGACGTGTACGCGTCGGTGTACGACTTCGGCACGTTGATGCCGTTGGTGACGCACGGGCTGGTGCCGGTGAAATCGATGTCGATGCCGGATTTCGCAATCGTGAGCCTGCCTTTGAGCGTGATCGGCGCGTCGTAGCCGTCGATCGTCATCGAGTAAGACCAGCTTCCCCGCGGCCACTCGCGCGCCGCGGCCAGCATCGCCGCGCGCGAGCGCTGGATGATGTGCGCGCCGAGTTTTTCGATGCCCTGCAATTTATACTCGTCCATCATCGCAAGCAGGCGGCGGCCGCCGATTTCGTTGCACGCGACGAGCGCGTACAAATCACCTTCGACCTGCACCGGTTCGCGCACGTTCGCGCGCACGACGCGCAGCATCGTGTCGCTCACGACGCCGCGGTCGACGAGTTTCAGCGGCGGCAGGAACAGGCCTTCGTGATATACCTGCGTGCCGTCGGCGGAGAGCCCGAGCCCGCCGATGTCGACCACGTGCACGGTAGACGCGAACAGCGCGACCATGCGCCGGCCTTTGAAAACCGGCGTCACCATCGTCATGTCGTTGAGATGACCCGTGCCTTTCCACGGATCGTTGGTCAGGAACACGTCGCCCGGATACATCGTGCCCGCCGGATATTCGTTGAGGAAATGCCTGACGGATTCCGCCATCGAGTTCACGTGTCCCGGCGTGCCGGTCACCGCCTGCGCGACCATGCGGCCGTCGGGCAGGAAGACACCGGCGGAAAGATCGCCGGCTTCGCGCGTCGCCGCGCCGAACGCAGTGCGCACCAGCGTCTGCGCCTGCTCTTCGACGACCGAGATCAGACGGTTCCACATCACCTGCATGTGAAGGTCGGCGAGTTTGCTCACGATCGTTTCCCTTTGCGCTTGTCGAGCACGATGTGTCCGGCGCTGTTGACCGCCGCGTCGAAATTCGCGGTGACGATCACGGTGGTCTGGTCTTCGACGATCAGCGCGGGACCGGTGGCGCGCGCACCGCCGGCGAGCGCCGCGCGTTCGTATACGGGAACCGTGCGCCATTGCGCGAGCGTGGGCTCGAAGATGCGCCGCTTCCCTGCCGGACGCGCGCTTTTGCGCGGCAGCGCGCGCGCTTTCGCTGCGCGCTTAACCCTGGTCGACACGGTAACCGACCAGCTCATGATCTCGACGTCCATGTTGGGCACGGTGCGCCCGTAGAGCACGCGATAGGCTTCATCGAAGCGGCGTTTCAGGTTCGCGGTGTCTTTGGCGGCGAGCTTGCCGGATGGCAGCATCACCGCGATTTCGTGGCCCTGGCCCGCGTAGCGCATGTAGGCAACGCGCGTCGCCGCCAGCGGTGCGTTGCCCGCGGCAGTGCGCACGACCGCGGTCGCCTGCTTCGTCATTTCGTCGAGCAGCCGGTTCGCGTGCGCGACGTCGAGTTTCGCGATGAACTGGTACCAGCTGCGCACCGCCTGAAATGCGACCGGTGCGGTGAGGAATCCGAGCGCCGAGCCCACGCTCGCGCCGACCGGGATGACTACGCGCGTAACACCCAGCTTGTCCGCGAGCCGCGCGGCATGCAAGGGCGCGGCGCCGCCGAATGCGATCACGGTGTAGTTCTCGACCGTCTTGCCGAGTTCCATTGCGTGCACGCGCGCGGCATTCGCCATGTTCTCGGTGACGATTTCGGTGATGGCGAGCGCGCCTAACGCGGTATCGACTTTGAGCGGCTTCGCAATGTCGCGGGTGACCGCCGCCTCCGCCAGCCCGGTTTCGAGCGCGACGCGGCCGCCGGCAAAGCGTTGCGGGTCGAGCAAACCCATCGCGCAATCGGCATCGGTCACGGTTGCGTGGTCGCCGCCGCGCGCGTAACACGCGGGACCCGGCTCGGAGCCCGCGCTGTCGGGCCCGACCTGCACGCGTTCGAGATCGTCGACGCGCGCGATCGAGCCGCCGCCCGCGCCGATTTCGACCATCTCGATCACCGGGATGCGGATCGGCAGCCCGCTGCCTTTGAGAAAACGGTACATGCGCCCGAATTCGAAGCTGCGTGAAATTTCCGGTTCGTATTCGTCGATGAAGCAGATCTTCGCGGTGGTGCCGCCCATGTCGAACGACAACGCGCAATGCGCGCCGCAACTCTCGGCGACGGTGCGCGCGAGGATCGCGCCGCCGGCGGGGCCCGATTCGACGAGGCGCACGGGCTCCGCCGCGCCCATCGCGAGCGTGCACAGCGCGCCGCCTGACGTCATCAGGTAAACCGGGCAGCGGATGCCCATCGTGTTGAGACGCGTCTGCAGCCGGTTCAGATAGCCCGCCATCACCGGTTGCACGTAGGCGTTCGCGCACGTGGTCGAGATGCGCTCGTATTCGCGGATTTCCGGGCACACGTCCGACGACAGCGTGACCCACAGTTCGGGCAGCGCGCGCTTCAGAATGTCTTTCGCGCGCTGCTCGTGAAGCGGGTTCGTGAAACTCTGCAGAAACGCGATGGCGACGCTTTCGATGCCCTGGCGCTTGAGCGTCGGCGCCAGCGCTGCGACCGCGGCTTCGTCGAGCGGCAGCAGCACGCGGCCTTTGGCATCGATGCGTTCGGGCACCGGCAGGCGCAGATGACGCGGCACCAGCGGCGCCGGCTTGTCGATAAAAATATCGTACTGCGCGAAGCGGTGCTCCCAGCCGATTTCGACGAGATCGCGGAAGCCTTCGGTGGTCACGAGCGCGGTCCTCGCACCCTTGCGCTCGATCAACGCGTTGGTCGCGAGCGTGGTGCCGAGGATGAAGAGATCGAGCGCGTCGGGGGCCAGCGCGGCCTCGGCGAGAATTTCGCGCACGGCGGCGATCACCGCATCTTCCGGCGCGCGCGGCGTGGTGAGCACTTTGCCGGTCCACTGCCGGCCGCGCGCCTCGAGCACGATGTCGGTGAAAGTGCCGCCGATATCGACGGCGAGACGCGCACCCGCTGGTTTTGCTGCTGACATTCGGAGGGATCCCGGGGAATGTGCCATGCGCCATGGCATGGCTTCATTAATGGAACGATTATAATCAATCGGCGATTCAGCGCACATGCGCGAGGCGCGTGCAAGCTGCAGGAGAACATGTGTCACTCGTGAAAATGGTCGAAGTCCGGCGCGGCGAACTCGTCGAAAGCGTGCATCACGGCGTGGCGGCGGTCGCCAACGCCGCGGGCGAAATCGTCGAAGGCTGGGGCGATATATCGCTCGTCACGTATCCGCGTTCGGCGTTGAAACCGGTCCAGGCGATCGCGCTCATCGAGACCGGCGCCTATCACGCGCGCGGATTGACGCCGCGCCATTTGGCGCTGGCGTGCGCTTCGCACCGCGGCGAACCGTTCCACACGGAGTTGGCGAGCGGCTGGCTGGCGGATCTCGGGCTCGATCAAAGCGCGCTCGCTTGCGGCCCCGATCACCCGGCCGACGAAGCCAGCGCCACCGCGGCGATCCTCGCCGGGCATCCCGTGCAACGCATTTATCACAACTGCTCGGGCAAGCATTGCGGGTTTCTGACCGTCGCCAAACATCGCGGCTGGGAGGTCGCAGGTTACGACCGGCTCGAGCACCCGACCCAGCAGCTCTACCTGGACGCCTTGTCCGAACTCGCCGGCCGCGACGCGCGCGCGCTGCCATTCGGCGTCGACGGCTGCGCGCTGCCGGCGGCGGCGTTGCCGGTGAAGGAGATGGCGGTAATGATGGCGCGGTTCGCGGCCGCGCGGGTTGCCTCGGCTGCGCGCAGGGCAGCGATCCTCGCGATCCACGAGGCGATGCGCGGGCATCCCGAATATATTTCCGGCACGGATCAAGCCGGCGTGCACCTCGCGCGCGTAACCAAGGGCCGTATCATTATGAAGACCGGCGCCGAGGGATTTCTCACGGCGTACGTGCCGCAACAGGGCGTGGCCGCCGTCTTGAAGATTGCCGACGGCGAAGCGCGCGCCCGCGTGCCCGCGTTGATTGCACTGCTGTCGGCGGTCGGGCTGCTCGACGCTGACGAGCAGCGCGAGCTCGGGCGGTTCGCCGAGCCGCCGGTCTTGAATAGTGTGGGGGCACAGGTCGGCGGCATCTGCGCGTGCGATCTGGCGGATTCTCGGCGCAGCGTTCAGTCCTGAAAGATGCCGCCATGCCATTCATGACGACCGGCGATGGCTTACGCATCGCCTATACGGTCGACGATTACACCGATCCGTGGACTGCGCCGCCGACGTTGATTCTGCTGCATTCGGCGATGAGCAGCTCGCGGCGGCTGTACGCGATGGTGCCGCATCTTGCGCGCAAGTATCGCGTCGTGCGCATGGATTTGAGAGGTCACGGCGATTCCGCAGTGCCGCGCGCCGATCAGCCGCTGACGCTGGCGCGCCTCACGCAGGACTTGCTCGAATTGCTCGATCACTTGAAGGTCGACGCCGCGCATTTGCTCGGCGTGTCGGGCGGCGGCTATGTCGCGCAGCAGGTCGCGATCCATCACCCGGCGCGGGCGCTGAGCATACTCTTGTTCGCGTCGCGGCCGGGCTTCAAGGACAGCAAGGGTGCAACGTGGATTCCGGAAATGGAGCGCATAGGCCTGCGCGCTTTTATCGAGAAGACCCTCGAAGAGCGCCTGCCCGTGCATGAGCTCGATGCGGCGCAGATCGAATGGTTTCTCGACGAGATCGCGCGCAACGACGAAGCGTTCGTCAAGCGCTTCGTGCTCTACATGACGACGCAGTACTGGATGGACGACGTCGCGCGCATAACCTGCCCGACGCTGCTGGTCGCGCCGGCCGGCGACGCGATCGGCAACGCGGGTGCGTATTCGCAGATGCAAAAACTGATCAAAGGCAGCGAGCTCGTCACATACGACGCCGCGAACCACAATATCTGCGACTATCTGCCCGACCGCTGCGCGCGGGACGCGCTCGCTTTTCTGCAGCGTAAATTTCCGCGGTGATTCAGTCCATGGTCACGTTCGCCGTCTTCGCGACGCGAAACCACTTCTCCGACTCGGCGGCGTAGTAAGCGGCGAATTGCTCCGGCGTATTCCCCACGGCGACGCCGCCGAGTTCGAGCACTCTTTCCCGCAGCGCAGGAGTCTTCAGCGCTTTGGCGAGTTCGTCGCTGACGTGGCGCCGCTGTTCGAGCGGCACGCCGGCCGGCATCGAAATGCCCTGCCATGAACTCGCGTCGTAACCTTTCAATCCCGATTCGGCTACGGTCGGCACCTTCGGCAAAACGGGAAAGCGGTCCTTCGTCGAGACGGCGATCGCGCGCAGCCGGCCTTCTTTCACGAAAGGCATGACGCCGACCGCGGGCGCGAACGCAACTTCGACGCGGCCCGCGAGATGATCGACCATCTGCGCGCCGGCGCCCTTGTAGGTGATCAGCGCGACGTCGACGCCCGCCTGCTGTTTCAGGAGCTCCATTGCGAGATGCGGGCTCGCGCCGCCGCCGCTCGATGCGTAGTTGAGCGCGCCGGGCCGGCGTTTGGCGAGCGCGATCAATTCGCCGAGGTTTTTTACCGGCAGCGCAGGATGCACAAGCAGCAGCATCGGCACGGTGGCGACCAGCGTCACGTGCGAGAAATCCTTCAGCGAATCGTAGCCGGCGTTGTTCGACAGGCGCGATGCGATCGTTTGCGCCGGCGCCACCATGCACATCGTGTAGCCGTCGGGCGGCGCTTTGGTGCACAGCGCGGTCCCGATGTTGCCGCTCGCACCCGGGCGGTTGTCGGCGATCACGTTGACGCCCCACGCGTCGGTCAGCGCTTTCGCGACGATGCGGCCCAGCGTGTCGGTCGCGCCGCCGGGCGGGTAGGAGAGGATGAAGCGAACAGGTTTTGCCGGATAACTCTGTGCATGCGCGGCGGCCGTAAAAGTTGACGCAATCAGACAGCTAATGAAGAAGTGCTTCATCGGTGATTACGGCAGCTCGACGAACGTGCCGCGCCCCGTGCGTTCGGCTTCGCGCAGCGCGTAGGCGGAGAAAGCGACGTCGCCGGTTGCGATGCCCTGCACGATCGCGAGCACGCGATCGGATGCGGCGAGGCGGCCGGGCTTTTTGCCCGCGACCACATCGCAGGTCAGGGCGTCGATCCGCGCGGCAAAAGTTGCGCGCGACAAATGGCCCTGCGCGATCCACGCGCCGCCGTCGCCGACCTCGGAGGCGAAATCGGGATCGTCGACGACCAGCCGTTCGCATTCCTGGAAAACGCCGAATTCGAGTTCGTTGCCGCCGCCCATCGAGCACACGACGGCGCCGCGCTTGACTGAGCCGGCGGCGACGAATGGTTCGCGCGCGGCGGTGACGGTGATGACGACGTCGGCGCCGTCGATCGCGCGCGCGGCGGCAGGCTCCTCGCGCACCGGGAACGCAACGCGCGGTGCGTGTGCGGACACGAAAGCGCTCACGCTTTCGCCGCGCCGCGAATAGACGCGCAGTTCGCGGATTGCCAGCGCCGAGGCGAGCATCGGCACCAGCTCGTGCGCGATCTTGCCCGTGCCGCAGAGCGCGACGGCGAGCGGCCCCGGATTGACGAGCGCTTCGAGCGTTGCCGTGCCGAAGGCGGCGGTGCGAATGCGGCTGATCCACAGTTCCGGCACGAGTCCCGACAGCGCGAGGCTCTCGTGTTGGTAAACGGCGGTGTAGTTGAAAGCGTCGGGATCGGTCGCCGAGCGCCGCGAGATCAGGCGAATTCCCGACGCGCCGAGATGGCCGACGGTTGCCGCCTTGAATTTGAAACGGCCGGCGCCAAAGCGCGTCGCGTCGAGCGCCATCGACGACGGAGCCGACAGCTCGCTGGCGCCGGCCGCCTGATCGCGCAAGGTTGCGCGCGCAAGGTCGAGCGCACGCGCGCTGTCGATCGCGGCGCGTACATCATGTTCGCTCAATATGCGGATGCCGGGCATGCGGCGTGATTATCACATCATCGAGGCCGCGAATGAAGATTGCACGTTTCGGTGCATGCTTTGCACGCTGCCGGTGCGCGCGAATGCATTGCCGCGCATGCGTGCTTGTGCGATCATCGATCACGCTTCAACTCGTTCAATTCCACTTCGGCGCCCGCACTGTCCCCATGATTCGCTGTTGTTCCGCTTTGCTGGTTTGCGCGTCGCTCTCCGCTTCATTCGCCCACGCGCAAAACTATCCGGCCAAGCCGGTGCGCATACTCATGGGTTTCCCCGCGGGCAGCACCGTCGACGTGCTGGTGCGGCCGCTCGCGCAGCGCCTGACCGAAACGTTCGGCCAGCAATTCATCGTCGACAACCGCGCGGGCGCGACCGGCGTGATCGCTTCCGAACTGGTGGCCAGGGCCGCGCCCGACGGCTATACGCTGCTCGGCACGCCGAGCTCCGCGATCACCAGCACGCCGCATCTGAATCGCATGCCCTTCGATCCGCTGCGCGATTTCGTGAGCGTCGCCCAGATCAACTGGTTTTCTTACGTATTGATCACCCACCCGTCGGTGCCCGCCAATAACGTGGCCGAGCTCATCGCGCTCGCAAAGGCGAAGCCCGGCGTGCTGACCTACGGTTCATCGGGCATCGGCAGCGCGTTTCATCTGGCGGGCGAGCTGTTCCGCCTGATGGCGAAGATCGACATCGTGCATGTGCCGTACAAGGGCGGTCCGCCCGCGGTCACCGACATGATGGGCGGACGACTCGATCTCATGTTTTATTCGCTCGCCGTCGTGCGCCAGCAGATCGACGCGGGCCGGCTGCGCGCGCTTGCCGTGACCGGCGATCGGCGTGATCCGTTGCTGCCCAATGTGCCGACGGTCGCCGAGTCCGGATTGCGCGGCTACGAAATGAGCGGCGGCCACGTGATACTCGCGCCGGCCGCAACGCCGCGCGATACGCTCGTCAAACTCAACGCGGCGATACTCAAAGCGCTGGCGACGCCGGAGATGAAGGAACTGTGGGCGCGGCAGGGCATGGAGATTTACCTGACGACGCTCGACCAGGCGGCGGCGCGCCTGCGCGGCGATTACGAGCGCTATGGCAAGCTCATCAAAGATGCGGGCATCAAGGCTGAATAAGAAAATAGAAGGATTGACGTGACTCAACCGCAATACGAACACTGGTTCCAGTATTTCCCGAAAAGCTTCATGTGGTCGCAAGGGTTCATGTCGGCGATCGAGATGATCCCGTATGGCGCAGCGGCGATGGGCGAGATCGATCAGGTCGGCCAGCGCCTGAAAGGCCGCGAGGGCGACAACGAAGCGTGGTGCGACGAATGGTCGAAGATGGCGGAAAAAATGGAGCGGCGCGCGGCTGAAGCCGCCGCCGCCCATCATGGGCTGACCGCCGGCACTTACTATCTGCACGCCTGGACGTACTACGGTTACGGCGAGCGCTTCCTGCATCTGGGCGAGAAGAAAATCGCCGTCTACCAAAAAAGTCTCGCGTGCTTCAGCGAAGGCATCAAGCGCCGCTATCCGAACATCGAACGCGTCGAAGTGCCGTACGAGGGCAAGATGTTGCCCGCATGGTTCATGAAAGCGAGTAATGCAAAAGGGCCGGCACCGACCGTGGTGTTCTTCAACGGGCTCGACGGCACCAAGGAAGTCGGCGTGCTTTATGGAGGTGTCGAACTGGCGGCGCGCGGCATCAATCTGCTCGCGGTCGACGGGCCAGGCCAGGGCGAAGCACTGCGGCTGAACGAAATTCCGAGCCGCTACGATTATGAGGTCGCCGGCACCGCTGCTTACGAGTGCGTGGCGGCGCGGCCCGACGTCGATCCGAAGCGCGTGGCGATCATGGGCATCAGCATGGGCGGCTACTACGCGCCGCGCGTCGCCGCATTCGAGAAACGCTATGCCGCGTGCGTTGCGTGGGGCGGCCACTTCGACTACCACGCGTCATGGATACGCCGGCGCAAGGAGATCGAGTCGGGCGGCACCAAGGTGTCGGCGCCGTACTTTCATTTGATGTGGGTGCTCGGCGTGCCGGACATGGACGCCGCAATGACGAAGTTGAAGCAATACAATCTCGCCGGCGTCGCCGGGAAAATCACCTGCCCGTTCCTGGTGACGCACGGCGAGAACGACACCATCGTTCCCGCCGATTACGGCCGCCTGCTGTACGAAGCCGTGGGTTCGAAAAACAAGACCCTCAAGATTTTTACCGCCGATGAAGGCGGCAGCGAACACGTGCAGGGCGACAACCGCGTGCTCGGGTCTAATTACGTTGCGGATTGGCTCGCCGACAATCTTTAACAATCGGCGGCGAGCCGAGTTTTTCACGGCGCTGCTTGGCGCCGCAGCGCGGACAAAACAAATCGCGGGCGCCAACCGGGAAGTTGCATTCGTGACAGCGCCGCAGCCGGCACGCCATGGGATTGGACTACGCCCCCATCCCTAGCCCTTCCCCCGCAAGCGGGGGAAGGGAACGTAGAGTGCGCCGTACGCTTCGCTGACAGCGCATTTGCTATAACTGGCGCACCAGTTTGTCTTCGAACCAGTTCCACATGTCGGCGACGACCAGCGTCAGGTAATCGCGCTGGCAGTGTTGCGAGCCGCCTTCTTCGGCCGTATAGACGCGGAACGTTTTGTCTTTCGACCCGCACGCATCGAACTGCTTCTGCGCGTCGGCGAGCGGGATCTGCTCGTCCTCCGCGCCATGCACGAGCAGGAACGGGCAGCGCATTTTCTGCATCACGCCGTCGAGCTTGAACGGTTCGAGCGTTTTCAATGCCGCATCGAGCGTATCGACGCCGAGGATCCACGTGATGTGGTGGCCGGGCACGGACAGCGACGTCTTGAACTGCGCGTCGATGCGCTTCTTCCACGTCGCGTGGTAATCCCACTGCGCGCCCCACGCGATGCAGGCGGCGTAGCGCGGGTCCATCGCGGCGCAGCGCGGCGAGTAATAGCCGCCGAGGCTGATCGCGACGATGCCGACTTTTTTCGCGTCGACGTCGGCGCGCTTTTCGAGGAAGTCGAGGCACGCGCTGCCGGCGACTTCGTAGTCGTAGCGCAGGTAATGGCCGCGGAAGCGGATCGCCTCGCCGGTGCCCGGGCCGTCCATCACCAGCACGGAAATGCCGCGCTTGATGAGATCGGGCACGCCGCGCATGTACTGGATCTCTTTCGTCACGTCGAGGCCGTCGAAGAAGACGACGCAGGGCTTCTTCTCCGCGACCGTGTTCTGCGCGTGCACGAAATAGCCGGGCAGGCTGCCGTCCTTGAACGGCACTTCGACGATGTCGATCTTGACGTCGGTGAGCTCGGCATGGCGGTGAAAGCATTCGACGCCGGTGCGAAACGCGTCGAGCGCCTTCTTGTCCTTGGGCGTGCGGAAGCGTTCCGCCATCTGGTAGTAGTTGCACGCGCGCAGGTAGGCGTGCGCGGCGGAAAAGCGGTGCTCGCCATGGTCGAATTTCTGCGCGTGGGCGCGCACGCCGTCGGCGACTTTCACGCAGGCGTCGAACCACGCTTCGTCGTCCTCGGGCGCCTTGCCCTTGAGCATCGTGCCGATCTTGTGCAGCTCGCCGATTTCGGAGCCGCCGTACGGCGCCGAACTGAGCATGTTGATGAAGCCGGCCGACCAGCGGTAGTTGCCGGGGAAGTACATGAAGTAGGGGGGATCTTTCTTTTCAGCCATGGTGTTCTTTCGTGGTGGGTGATGGGTACCGGGTGATGAGTGATGAGTGATGGGCAATGGGTGAAGGGTTATCCCATTGCTCATCGCCCATTACCCATTACCGGTTTGTTCATTGCTCCCGAATATCCGCCGCTTTCGCGACCTTCGACCATTTCCGGGTCTCGGCGCGGATGAAGGCGGCATATTCTTCCGGCGTGTCGCCGCCGGGCTCGTGGCCCTGGCCGATGAACATTTGCTGGTTCTCGGGCGTGGCGAGCTGCTTCGACAGGATTTCATGAATGCGCGCGGTGATGGCTTTCGGCGTCGCGGCGGGCGCCAGCACGCCGTTCCAGTTGTAGCTTTCGAAGCCGGGCATGCCCTGCTCGGCAATGGTCGGCAGATCGGGCAGAAGCGGCGTGCGCTTTTGCGACGTCGCGCCGAGCGCGCGCAATTTGCCCTGCTGCAGGAGCGGCGCGCAGCCGGCGAACTGGATGACGGCAAGCTCGATGTGGCCGGCGATAAGATCGATCGTATAGAGCGCGGCGCCTTTGTACGGGATGTGATTGAGCTTCACGCCCGCCTGCGACGCGAACAATTCGGTCGCGAGATGGCCGACGGTGCCGACGCCGGGCGAGCCGTAGTTGATTTTTCCCGGGCGCGCCCTGGCGAACGCGATGAAATCCTTGACGCCTTTGACCGGCAGGCTCGGATGGATGCCGATGCAGCTGGCACTGCGCGCGATCAGCATGATGGGCGCCAGGTCGCGCAATGTGTCGTACGGCATTTGCGCGCGCACCGCCGCCGCGATGGTCAGCGGCCCCGGGTTGCCGGCGAGCAGCGTGTAGCCGTCGGGCGCGGCCTTCACCACCATTTCGGTGCCGGGCACGCCGCCCGCGCCGCCGCGATTGTCGATGATGAACGCCTGGCCGAGCGCCGCATTCAATTGCTGCCCGGCCCAGCGCGCCTGAATATCGGTGGGGCCACCCGGGGCGAACGGCACGATCACGCGCACGGGCTTCGTGGGATACGTTTGCGCGAGCGCGTGCGCTGCGCAAATGCACAACGCGGCGAGCACGGACCAGCGGCAGATTGGAACTATCACGGACTTCCTCCAGTGCGCGGATGCGGCGCGAACGGTCCGCATGCGCACCTGGCGAAGATAGTGGAGTCGCGTGCGTGCTGTCAATCAATCCCTGCGCGCACTCTGGTAAACTTGCGGCTCGAAAATCGAGCCGTACGTCAAATTACCCATCCCGGAGAAGAGAGTCATGGCAGTCAGCCGCAGGAAGGCCGCGAAGGCAAAGCAGTACTCGGACATTCTGTACGAAGTCAAAGACCAGGTCGCGTGGGTGACGATCAACCGGCCGCGCGTGCTGAACTCGTTTCGCGAGCAGACGCTCGATGAAATGATCGACGCGCTGAAATCCACGCGCGAAGACCCGACGATCGTCTGCGCGGTCGTGACCGGTGCCGGCACCAAGTCCTTCTCCGCGGGCGGCGACTTCTTCGCGATGAAGCGGTTGAATTTCACCAACGCCTACATGTGGAACGACCGCATGCTGGGCCTCGCGATGACGATACGCGGCCTGCCGATCCCGGTGATCGCGATGGTCAACGGCTGGTGCATGGGCGGCGGCCACGAGTTGGCACTGTGGTGCGACGTGGTGATCGCCTCCGAAAACGCGGTGCTCGGCCAGACCGGCGCGAAAGTCGGCGCGTGCCCGACGGTGGGCGCGACGCA
>CAZEAX010000002.1:0-36902 GCA_964510405.1 uncultured Streptomyces sp.
TGCGTACCGCGAATCGCTCACCCGCCACGCCGCGGAAATAGGCTTCTCCGGCGATTGCACCGTAAAGAACGACGTTGCCGGTAATGATGTTCTGCAGCGGGTTACCGCGAAACTTCGCCGAAGGTTGCACGCTGATGCGGCCACCGGACAGCCCTTTGCCGCAATAATCGTTGGTATCGCCTATTACGTCGAGTGTGACGCCGTGAGCGAGGAACGCGCCAAAGCTCTGCCCGGCCGAACCCGCAAAACGAACCCGTACTGAGTCATGGGGCAATCCCTCATGACCGAAGCGCCGAGCTATCTCGCCGGACAGCATCGTGCCGACTGTGCGGTTGATGTTGCGAATCGGCATTTCAATAGTCACTTTTTCGCCGCGCTCCAGCGCGGGCGCAGCAAGCTCGATTAAGCGATGATCGAGGGCGCGGTCAAGGCCGTGATCCTGGGTTTCGCAATGGTGGCGAGGAACCTCCGCAGATACCGGTGCCTGGTAAAAAATCTTCGAAAAATCGAGTCCCTTGGCTTTCCAGTGCTCTATGCATTTTTTTGTCTCGAGCAAATCCGCGCGCCCGATCAAGTCGTCAAATTTGCGGATTCCGAGCTGCGCCATCAACGCGCGCGCCTCTTCGGCGACAAAGAAAAAATAATTGATCACGTGCTCGGGCTTGCCTTGGAACTTTTTGCGCAATACCGGATCCTGGGTGGCCACGCCCACCGGGCAGGTATTCAGATGGCACTTGCGCATCATGATGCAGCCGGATGCGACCAGCGGCGCGGTGGCGAAACCGAACTCGTCCGCCCCGAGCAGCGCGCCGATGACCACATCGCGGCCCGTTTTCATTTGGCCATCCGCCTGCACCGCGATGCGGCCGCGCAGGCGGTTTAGCACCAGGGTCTGCTGGGTTTCTGCAAGCCCCAATTCCCATGGCGTGCCAGCGTGCTTGATGGAAGACCACGGTGAAGCGCCGGTGCCGCCGTCGTGGCCCGAGATGGTCACGTGATCCGCCTTCGCTTTCGCAACACCGGCGGCAACCGTCCCCACGCCGATTTCAGATACGAGCTTCACGCTGATCGACGCGCGCGAATTTGCGTTCTTGAGATCGTGTATCAGCTGCGCAAGATCTTCGATCGAATAGATGTCGTGATGCGGCGGCGGCGAGATCAATTCGACGCCAGGTGTCGAATAGCGCAACAGCGCTATGTATTCGGAAACCTTGCGGCCCGGCAATTGTCCGCCTTCGCCGGGCTTGGCGCCTTGCGCCATCTTGATCTGGATCTGCTCGGCAGAAGCCAGGTATTCCGCTGTGACGCCGAACCGGCCCGACGCGACCTGCTTGATCTTCGATTTCAGCAGATCGCCTTCTTTGAGCACGATGTCGCTCTCGATGGTACCTTTGCCGAGACGGGACGCGAGCGTTTCCCCTGCTTTGACCGGGGCATAACGGTTGCGGTCTTCGCCGCCCTCGCCCGTGTTCGACTTGCCGCCGATGCGGTTCATCGCGATGGCGAGGTTGGTATGCGCTTCAGTGGATATCGATCCCAGCGACATCGCGCCGGTCGAGAAACGTTTGACGATGCTCGCCGCCGGCTCCACTTCTTCCAGGGGCACCGGCGTGCATTGGTTGAACCGGAACTCGAACAACCCGCGAAACGTCATATGTCGCGCCGATTGATCATTGATGATCTGTGCGTATTCCTGGTAAGTCGCAACAGAATTATTGCGTGTCGATTGCTGAAGTTTGGCGATTGCGTCCGGTGTCCACATGTGGTCTTCGCCGCGCACACGATAAGCATATTCGCCGCCGGCGTCGAGTGCCTGGGCCAGCACCGGATCGTTGCTGAACGCGGCCCGATGGATATTCATCGCTTCTTCCGCCACTTCGAAGACGCCAATGCCCTCGACATTGGAGGTGGTACCCGTAAAATACTTGTCGATCAGCGCATGCGACAAGCCGACCGCCTCGAAAATTTGCGCGCCCGTGTACGACATGTAGGTCGAAATGCCCATTTTGGACATGACTTTGCGCAAACCCTTGCCGGTCGCTTTCACAAAATTTTTGATTGCCTTCTTACCGTCGGTAGCGGCCCCGAGGTCCCCGCGGCTCGCGATGTCGAGCAGGGATTCCAGCGCGAGGTATGGGTGCACTGCCTCCGCGCCATAGCCGCCCAGCAGGGCGAAGTGATGTACTTCGCGCGCCGAGCCGGTCTCAACCACGAGTCCGGTTGACGTCCGCAGGCCTTTGGCGACTAGGTGTTGATGTATTGCCGAAAGCGCCAGCAGCGCCGGTATCACGACGTGTTCGCGGTCGACCTTGCGATCGGAAATGATCACGATCGAAAAACCGCTGCGCACAGCATCTTCGGCTTGGGCGCGCAGCGAAGCGAGCTTGGCCTCGATGGCTTGCTTGCCCCAGGCGGTCGGGTAACAGATGTCGAGTTCCCAGGACTTGAATTTGCCCTGCGTGTAACGGTCGATATGCCGGATTTTTTCCATCTCGAAGAAATCGAGGACCGGCTGGCTGACTTCCAGCCGTAACGGCGGATTCAATTCGTCGATGCCGAGCAGGTTCGGCTTCGGTCCGATGAACGATACCAGCGAAGTCACAAGTTCCTCGCGGATCGGGTCGATTGGCGGGTTGGTGACTTGCGCAAACAACTGCTTGAAGTAGTGGTAGAGCGTTTTGTTTTTATTGGACAAGACCGCCAGCGGCGAGTCGTTGCCCATCGAGCCGATCGGTTCCTCGCCGTTTGTGGCCATCGGCGTCATCAGGAACTTGATGTCTTCCTGCGTATACGCGAATGCCTGCTGGCGGTCGAGCAACGGCACGCTCGAACGTTCCGGGCTTTGTTTGTCGCTTTCGACTTCATCAAGCTTCACGCGGATACGCTCGATCCATTCGCCGTAGGGTTTCGCGTTGGCAAGCGTGTCCTTCAATTCCTTGTCGTCGATGATGCGGCCTTTTTCGAGATCGACGAGAAACATTTTGCCCGGCTGCAGGCGCCACTTCTTGACGATGGATTCCTCGGGAATCGGCAGGCAGCCGCATTCCGAGCCCATGATCACGAGATCGTCGTCGGTGACGATATAGCGCGCGGGGCGCAGCCCGTTGCGGTCCAAGGTCGCGCCGATCTGGCGTCCGTCCGTAAACGCAATCGCTGCTGGACCATCCCACGGTTCCATCATCGCGGCATGGTATTCGTAGAAAGCCCGGCGGTTCGGATCCATCAGCGTATGGCTTTCCCATGCCTCGGGAATCATCATCATCACGGCGTGCGCGATCGAATATCCGCTCATCACTAAGAGTTCGAGCGCATTGTCAAACGAAGCCGAATCGGATTGACCGTCGTAAATCAGCGGCCACAGCTTGTCGAGATCCTTGCCGAGTATCGGGCTCGATATCGCGCCCTGGCGCGCGCGTATCCAGTTGACGTTGCCGCGCAACGTGTTGATTTCACCGTTGTGCGCGATAAGACGAAACGGATGCGCAAGATCCCAAGTCGGGAAAGTATTGGTAGAAAAGCGCTGGTGTACGAGCGCAAGCGCGGACACCATGCGGGTATCCTGCAGATCCTTGTAGTAGGTGCCGACCTGATTTGCCAGCAACATGCCTTTGTAAACGATAGTGCGCGCCGACATCGACGGCACGTAGAACTCCTTGCCGTGCGCCAAGTCCAGCGCCTGGATTGCATGGCCGGAACTCTTGCGGATGATATAAAGTTTGCGTTCCAGCGCATCCGTAACGGTAACCCCTCTGCCGCGGCCGATGAAGACCTGGCGGATCACCGGCTCGATCTTCCTGACCGAATCGCCGAGCCCAGAATTGTCGCAGGGCACGTCGCGCCATCCGAGCAGGATCTGGCCCTCTTCCTTGATGGCGCGCTCGATTTCGTATTCGCAGGCCAGTCTGGAGGCCGGTTCGCGGGGAAGGAACACCATGCCGACGCCGTATTGCCCGGCGGACGGCAGCTTTACGCGCTGCTTGGCCATTTCTTCCCGCAGGAAGGCGTCCGGTATTTGCAGCAGGATCCCCGCCCCGTCGCCGGCCAGCGGATCCGCGCCGACCGCACCACGATGCGTAAGATTTTTCAGTATCTGCAGCCCCTGCTCCACGATGGAATGGGACTTTTTGCCCTTGATATGAGCGACAAAACCGACGCCGCAGGCGTCATGTTCGTTCGCTGGGTCGTAAAGTCCCTGGGCGAGGGGCGATTGATTCACGTTCTACCTCTCGGTAAAAAAGCCGGGTCGATACAGACGCCGGCATCAGGTCACGGAAACTACGGCGAAACCGATCAAATATACAACCTCGGGGTCGAGACTTCAAGGTCTTGAAAAACTGTGCGAATCCCGCAGTTTAAGCAGCCTGGCCGGAGCGCTTTGTTGCAATGCGCCAATTTACGACTAAATCTCGTCTACTGCAAATAAGCGTCGGAATTCGCGGATCGCGTAGCGGTCGGTCATGCCGGCGATGTAGTCGGCGACAGTGCGGGCGGTATTTGCCGCGGCCGGCGCGTGATATTGGGGCGGCATTAATTGCGGGTCATTGAAGAAAGCCTGAAACAAATCGCGCACAACGCGCCGGGCCTTGTTTGTCATTCGCGCCACTTGATGGTGTTGATATAGGTTCACGCGCAGAAACCGTTTTAATTCCTGTTGCTCTCGCCGGATTGCCGTGCTGAACGCGATCAACGAAGGAGCGGCGCGCACATCGTCGAGACTGCGCAGGGCGCGGGCTTTGATATTTTTTGCGGATTGGCTTGTCAGGTCCGTCACGAGCGTGCCGATCATGCGGCGCACGGTTTCGTGTACCAGCCGTCGCGCATCGATTTTGGGATGCTCGCGCTGAACTTCTTTCATGTGGCGTGCGAAAATTCCGACACGCGCGAGCTGCTCGAGCGTCAACAAGCCCGAGCGCAGGCCGTCGTCCACGTCATGGTTGTTGTAGGCGATTTCATCGGCGAGATTGGCCAGCTGCGCTTCCAGCGACGGACGCAGACGCTTGATAAAGCGCTCCCCAACGTCGCCGAGCAGGCGTGCATTTTTTACGGCGCAGTGTTTTAAAATGCCCTCGCGGGTTTCGAAACACAGATTGAGCCCATCGAATGCGGCATAGCGTTGTTCGAGCGAATCGACGACGCGCAACGACTGCAGGTTATGCTCGAACCCGCCATGCGATTTCATGCAATCGTGCAGTGCTTCCTGTCCAGCGTGGCCGAAGGGCGTATGACCGAGGTCGTGCGCGAGCGAGACCGCTTCGACGAGATCTTCGTTGAGGCGCAGGTTACGCGCGACCGAGCGTGCGATCTGCGCGACTTCGAGGCTGTGAGTGAGGCGTGTACGAAAAAGGTCGCCTTCGTGATTCACAAAGACCTGTGTCTTGTATTCGAGACGCCGGAATGCGGTCGAATGAATGATGCGGTCGCGGTCGCGCTGAAATTCGCTGCGGCCGACGGGCGGTTTTTCCCGCCGCGCGCGGCCGCGCGTATTGCGCGGACTGACGGCATAGGGTGCGACTTCAGGCATTCGCTACAGAGGCCGCAAGCGCGGTGTTGAGTGCGGTCGCGGAGACGTCCGCTGTCAGGAACGCGGCCCCGATCGCGCGGAGCAAGATAAAACGGATTTTACCGCCTTCCACTTTCTTGTCGATGCCCATCAGTTCCATATAGCGATCGAGCCCGAAATCGGGCGCCGCCACCGGCAAGCCCGCGCGCGTCAGCAGCGTGATTATGCGTGCAACGTCCGCGTCCCTGAGCATACCCAACGCCTGCGATACGCGGGCCGCGATTACCATGCCGGCGGCGACCGCTTCGCCATGCAGCCAGGCGCCGTAACCCAGCCCGGTCTCGATTGCATGGCCGAACGTGTGCCCGAGATTCAGCAAGGCGCGTTCGCCGAGTTCCTCACGTTCATCCGCGGCGACCACGTCGGCTTTGTTCTCGCACGAGCGCTGAATCGCATACGCCATGGCGGCTGAGTCATGCGCGACCAGTGCTTCGATGTTGTTTTCCAACCATTCAAAGAAAGGCACATCCCGAATCAGGCCGTATTTAATGATTTCGGCCAGGCCTGCGCTGACTTCGCGCCCGGGCAGAGTGTTAAGCGTGTTCGTGTCGGCAATTACCGCAAGCGGCTGATAAAACGCGCCTATCATGTTCTTGCCGCGCGGATGGTTGATGGCGGTCTTGCCGCCGACCGAGGAATCCACCTGGGCCAGCAGCGTGGTCGGAATCTGGATGAAAGGCACGCCGCGCAGATAAGTCGCGGCGGCAAAGCCGGTCAAATCTCCAATCACGCCGCCACCCAGCGCAATCAACGCTGTTTTGCGTTCGCAACGGTTTACCACCAACGCGTCGAACACCGAATTAAGCGTGTGCCAATTCTTTTGTTGTTCGCCTGCGGGTATCACGACGGGGGCAACGGCGATGCCGGATGCTTTCAGCGCGTTGCCCATTATATTGAGGTAGAGCGGCGCAACGGTGGTATCGGCGATCAGAGCGACGCGCTTTTGGGGCAGGTGGCGGGCCACCAAATCACCGCGCTGGAGCAATTGCTCGCCGATATAAATCGGGTAGCTGCGATCGGCCAATGCGACTTCAACGGTTTGCATGATTTAGATCGCTTTTTGTCCCGGCGCCGCTAGCGCGCCAGACCGGATGCCGAAGGGTCGGGTGCCGGCCTTACCAGCAGGCGCTCACGTAGGCGTTGCTCCAACCGCGTTGCAAGATTGCCGAGGCTTTGATTTCCGGTGTCCATGATAACTGCAGCAACTTCGCGATAAAGCGGGTCGCGTTGGGCATACAACTCTTCCAGCTTGACGCGCGGATCAGCTGTGTGCAACAACGGACGATTGCGGTCATGACGCGTGCGTTGCCACAAATCGTCGAGCGACGCGCGCAGATAAACCACCGTGCCGTTCTTCCTCAGGACTTGGCGGTTCTCTTCGCGCAATACGGCACCGCCTCCGGTGGCGAGCACTATGTCATTGAGACTTGTGAGTTCCTTTAGCATGGTGGCTTCCCTAACGCGAAACCCCGCTTCGCCTTCGATTTCGAATATCACCGGTATCTTGACACCCGTGCGCCGCTCGATTTCCTGATCGCAATCGTAGAATGTCTTGCCAAAGCGTTTTGCGAGCAACCGTCCGACTGACGTCTTGCCGGCCCCCATCAGGCCCACGAGAAAAATACTTCCCGGTATTGAGGGGCTCGCGACTTGCGATAGTGGTGCGCTGGACATGACGGGATTGTAACTTGAATCCCCTTTCGCCCGAACGCTTGGCCCGCGCAGGTCAGGGCAAAAAAACGGCGGGTTTTCCCGCCGTTTTCCCGGCTGGCAGAGGTCTGCCGGTTATCGCAATGAGACCGTATTCTTCATGATGCGTGGACTGATGAATATCAAGAGCTCATTGCGATCGTCCTGTTTAGTGTTGGTCCGGAACAGGAATCCGACGTAAGGCAGGTCACCGAACACAGGCACTTTCGTAGTCTGATCGTTCTGGGTTTGCGTATAGATTCCACCGATTACGACGGTGCCGCCGTTTTGCACCAGGACGTTGGTGGTGATCTGCTTGGTATCGATTGACGGACCCGCCGTAGTTACCGTGCCGACGCTGTCCTTGTGCACGTTAAGGTCCATGATGATGTTGTCGTCAGGCGTGATTTGCGGCTTCACCTTGAGCGACAGGGTGGCTTTCTTGAACGAGACGCTGGTGGCGCCACTGGAGGTCGCTTGCTGGTACGGAATCTCCGTGCCCTGTTCGATCGTCGCTTCGACCTGGTCGGCAGTGATGACGCGGGGGCTCGAAATGATCTTGCCTTTGCCGTCCGCCTGCAACGCTGTGACTTCCATATTCAGGAATCTCGAAAGCGCTGAGTTAAACAGGATCAGGGAGAAAACGCCCGGGTTGCGGCCGTTGATACCCGTTGCCGGCAGGTTCACGCCCAGCGTTTGAGCAAATGTGGGGATTGGCGTGGCGATCTGCTGAGTGAAAAAGCCGGTTGCGTCAAGCGAACCGCCGACTGTGATTTTGTCGTCGCCCTTGCCGGGTATGTTCTGAAAACCCCGATCGAATGTACCGAGCCGCGCACCCAGGTTGCGGGTAAACGTGTCCGACGCTTCGACGATGCGCGCCTCTATCATGACTTGGCGCACGGGCACGTCGATTTTGCGGACGAGAGCGCGCACCTGCTCGAGTCTCGACGGTGTGTCCTGCACGAACAGCGTATTGGTCCGCGGATCGATTACGGCGCTTCCGCGCTTGGATAGAATGCGCTGGTCTTTGTCGGCGAGAATTTTCTGGAACGCGTCCGCCTTCTGGTAATTCAGCTGGAACGACTCGGTGCGCACGGGTTCGATGTCGGAAATCTGGGCCTGCGCTTCGAGTGCGAGTTTTTCCTTGGTCGCCAATTCGTCGCGCGGCGCGATCCATACGACATTGCCGTTTTTGCGCATGTCTAGGCCCTTGGTCTGCAGAATGATGTCCAGCGCTTGATCCCACGGCACATCTTTCAGCCGCAGCGTGAGATTGCCGCCGACAGTATCACTGGTAATAAAGTTGAAACCGGTGAAGTCGGCGATGACCTGCAAAACCGCGCGCACTTCGACGTTCTGAAAATTGAGCGAAAGTTTCTCGCCCGTATAGCCTACGCGCGAACCTTGGATCAGCTTCGTCGGATCCTCCACTATCGGTTTGATTTCGACGATGAACCGGTTGTCTGTCTGGTAGGCCGAGTGCTCCCACAAGCCCTTGGGCTCAATCGAAATGCGCGATCCGCCACCTTGCGTGAACGCATCTATCGTTTGCACGGGCGTTGCGAAGTCGACCACGTCGAGCCGGCGTTCTAGATTTTTCGGCAACGCCGTGTTCGCGAAATCGATAATCAAATTGCGGCCCTGCTGGCGCAGATCTATGCCTACCGCGCTGTCCGAAAGGTCGATCACGAGACGGCCTTCTCCGCCCGGTCCGCGCCGGAAGCTGATATCGCGCAGCGTGTGGCGTGTGTCATCAGGCTTTGCTTCCGCGAAATGCGAGGTCACGGCGACGGTGGCCGTGGCGGGCGTCGCTGTTTGCAGGGTGATCAGCACCGTTTTACCGTCGATCTGGGTGTCGTAGCCCAGCGGTTTCGCCAAGTTCATCACGAGCCGCGTACGCCCGCCGGCCTGCACGATATTCATGTTCCGCAAGTCGCCGTCGCCCACTTCCTGCGCAGTCTTGCCGAGCGCGTTCTCGGTATCCGGAAAGTCGAACGCAATCCTAGGCGGGTTATCGATCGTGAACCCGGCCGGCGGATTGGCGAGCGGCTGTCGCAACGTGATTTTGACGATGATATTGCCGCCTTGTTGTCCCGCGACGGCGATCCCTTCGATGCCGTTGGCTTGCGTAGGCGTGCCCTGACCCCAGGCCGCGAAGCTCGCAATCAACCCAGCACCGACCCACAGCGCCATGCGCTGCACCGTTTTCATGATTTTGCCCGAGACTTTCATTGATGCCTCCTGATTTTCCGGCCCGCTGCTAGTACTGCATTTGCACTATGACTGCGCCAGATCATTTGCCCGCGTCTTCCGCCAGCGTCAATGTGCTGACACGCTCAGTCCAGTCACCGCCGCTGTCCTGCACGATTTCCTTGAGCTTTATCGTCGATTCCGAGATGTCCGTGATCAGTCCAAAATTCTGTCCGAGGTAATTGCCCGATTTCACCCGGAACAAATTATTGTCGGGACTTTTTACCAGCGCATAGGTTTGCTTGTTTTGCTGCAGGGTGCCGACCATGCGCAGATTTTCCAGCGGGTATGCCTCGAGCGGTTCTTTGCGCCGTGTCAGATCGGGTTGTATGCCGCCGCCGGCCGCCGATTTCGGCGGTTCGATCTTGCGCGGCTTGAACGGGTCGACAAGGTTGTACGCGTCATAGGTGAACGGTTCGTAAGGCTTGACGTCAGGCAACGGCGGAATTCTGCCGTGGGGCAGATTTTCCGAATCCTTCACGAATTGCCGCAGATCCGAATATTGCTCGCCGCCGCACGACGCGAGCCCGCAGCACAGCACGATCGGAAGCCACAATCGCCGGCTCATTTCTTGCCCGCCTTGTCTTTGGCCGATTTCTTCTGCTTCGAAATCTCGTCCTCATCAAGATAGCGGTAGGTTTTCGCCACCGCGTCCATGGCCAGTCCGCTGTCTCTATTATTGAGGGTGAGATTGACATCGTTCAGAAGCACAATGCGCGACAGCTTCGAGATGTCGCTCGCGAAAGCGCCCATGTCGTGGTAACTGCCCGTCACGCGTATGTTGATCGGCAGTTCGGCATAGAACTCGGACAGGGTTTCGCTGGCGGCGGGTTTGAACAATTCGAACTGCAGGCCGCGACCGAGCCCGGCCTGATTGATATCCGTCAGCAAAGCTTCCATTTCCGATTTGCTGGGCAGCTGTTTGAGCAGTGTGCCGAATGATTTTTCGATGTCGGCGAGTTGCTTGCGATAGGCGTCGAGGTCGATCGCCTGCTTCTTTTTGTCGAGGAACGTGGTGCGCAGCGTTTGTTCCTTTTTCACCGACGCATCGATCGCCTCAAGCTGCCCTTGCCAATCAAGAAAATAGCTCGCGGCTATGCTGGCGATAAACGCGAGCGCCAATATGCCGAGCTTGGGCAGTGCCGGCCAGCTGCCGATGTTTTTGGGGTCGAGCCGCCGCAAATCGTCCAGTGTCATCATTTTTTGGCGTCCGCTGGTTTGCCCGGGGCGACGACTTGGGCCGTGGGTATTGCCGCACCACCGGCGGGTTTTTTGCCTGCGGGCTCTTCTTTGGTGCGCGTCAGCGAAACGCTGAGGCTGAATTCGCTTAGGCGGGAGGTCTTATCCGTGATGGCATGAATTTCCACGAGGTTCGGTTTTTCCAGATAAGGCGACGACTCCAGATTGCGCATGAAAGTTGAAACCCGCGCGTTCGACTGTGCGAATCCGTTCACCGCGACCTTGTCGCCTTTCTGCTGGATGCTTTTCAAATACACGCCGTCGGGCAGTTGGCGCACCATCTGATCGAGCAAATAAACCGTTTCGGCGCGATTCGCCTGCAGCGATTCGACGATTTTCTTGCGTTGCAAGAGCGCCGTCGTCTGTTCCTGGACTTTCTTGATCTCTTCGATCTGCTTGTCGAGCGATGCAATTTCCGTTTCGAGATAGGAATTGCGACCGTTCTGCTCTTCGAGCTGGCCGCTAAGATAACTGTGGGCGGCGAACCAGACGGTCGCGCCCAAGCCCACGACCACGCCCAGGACGATGAAAAATTCCTTCTGCTGTTGTTTGCGCCGCAGTTCGCGGTGCGGGAGTAAGTTGATGCGAATCATGCGTCGAATCTCCGCATCGCGAGGCCGCACGCCACCATGAGCGAAGGCGCATCCGTGGCAAGATTTTTAGGCCTGATTTTCGACGACAGCGCCATGTTCGCGAAAGGGTTCGCCACCATGGAGGGAACCGACGTGCGGCGCGTTACGACTTCGTCGATACCCGGGATGGCCGCGCAGCCACCCGCGAGCAAAATGTGATTTACCTGGTTAAACTGGGTCGACGTGAAAAAGAACTGCAGCGCGCGCGCAACTTCAAGTCCCAAGGTGTCCATGAAAGGCGCCAGCACCTCGGCGTCGTAGTTGTCCGGCAGGCCGCCGGTGCGTTTCGCGGCTTCGGCTTCTTCCGGGGACATGCCGAACGCGCGCTGAATTTCCTGCGTGAGGGTGTTGCCGCCAAATGGCTGCTCCCGCATGTAAACCGATTGACCGTTACGCAGCACGTTCAGGTTCATCATGGTGGTGCCGACGTCAACGATGGCGATGTTCTGGTCTTTGCCGTTGTCAGGCAGCGCGCGCTCTATCAGCTCAAACGCCGTCTGAATTGCAAAGGATTCGATGTCGACGACCAGCGCTTTAAGTCCTGCGGCTTCGGCCGCAGCGACGCGGTCTTCGATTTTTTCCTTGCGCGAGGCGGCGATCAGCACTTCGACATCGTCCGGACTGTTGGGCGCGGGGCCGATGACCTGGAAATCGAGGTTCACCTCGTCGAGCGCAAACGGGATGTACTGGTTTGCTTCGGTTTCAACCTGCAATTCGAGTTCGTTTTCCAGTTGCCCCGCGGGCACCACGATTTTTTTCGTTATGACCGCCGCAGACGGCAATGCCAGGGCGAGGCCCTTGATGTTCGTTCCCATGCGCTTCCAGCCGCGCTTCAGGCAATCGCTGACCGCCTCGAGATTGTTGATATTGCCGTCGACGACGGCATCGCGCGGCAACGGCTCAATCGAGTAGCGTTCCACCCGATAAACGTTCTTGCCAGCTTCCGCAATCTCGACCAACTTGACCGACGACGAACTGATATCGCAGCCGATCAATGCGGGCGCCTTTGACTTGAACAAGCGCTCGAGAAGTTCGAGGTTAAAGTTCACTTTTCCCTTAAGCATGGGCTGGTTAGGAGCAGTTTATATAATTTACATTAAATGCTAACAACAACTCCAGACCATGTAAAGTAATTCCGTGGCATTCCTTTTGCGTATGACGGGGCATATAATGTGACGAATTCACTATATTCGTTAGTTATTTAGCATGTGCCTCGGTAGTCGCCGCCGATCTCGAATCTGCACATGTTAAGCCGTTGTTTTTTTACAACAATCATATTACCGCTCAATTAGCCGATGTTTTCCCGCTGGTGGACCTTCCCTCTCGCACTGTTGCTGTCGGCAGCTGCTGCGGGTGTGTTAGTGTTTGTTTTTGTTGTGGTAATTGTCTATCCGACGCTGCCTTCGCTGGAAGTTCTCACTGACTATCAGCCCAAGGTTCCGTTGCGCGTCTATAGCACCGAGGGGTTGCTGATTGGCGAGTTCGGCGAAGAGCGCCGGGCCGTGGTCAAGATTGATGCGGTCCCGAAACAGATGCGCGAAGCCATACTCGCGGCGGAAGACGAGCGGTTTTATCAGCACGGCGGTATCGATTATGTCGGCGTGATACGCGCGGCCATGTCGAATTTCATGTCGGGCGGCGCGCGACAGGGAGCCAGCACTATCACGATGCAGGTCGCGCGTAATTTCTTCCTGTCCAAGGAAAAAACGCTGACGCGCAAATTCAACGAAATGCTGCTCGCTTTCAAGATAGAACACAGCCTTTCGAAGGACCAGATACTCGAGCTCTATATAAATCAGATTTACCTGGGCCAGCGGGCCTATGGTTTTGCCGCCGCGGCGCAGATCTATTTCGGCAAAACGCTCGATCAATTGAATGTAGCCGAAATGGCAATGTTGGCCGGGTTGCCCAAGGCACCGTCGAGCTTTAATCCCGTCGTCAATCCCAAGCGTGCCAAGCTGCGGCAGCAGTACGTGTTGAGGCGTATGCGCGAGCTGGATTTTATTAACGATGAACAATGGCAGGCGGCGGACAAACAACCGCTTGCCGTTAAGAAATATGTGAATGAGTTCGCGGTGAAAGCTGAGCACTTCGCGGAAATGGTGCGACAGGTCATGTACGAGCGGTTTCAGGACGACGTGTACACTCGCGGGTTCAAGGTTTACACGACGCTCTCGGCAGTACATCAAAACGCGGCTTACGCCGCGGTGCGTGCCGGGGTGCTCGAATACGATCATCGGCACGGTTATCGCGGCGCCGAAAGTTACGTCGAACTTGGTGCGCAGCCGACGGACGAAGATTTCGAGGACGCCTTGCAGGATGAAACCGAGAGCGACGAAATTGCGCCCGCGCTGGTGCTCGACGCCAGCATCCGCGCAGTCAAGGTGTATCGCAAAGGCGGTGAGACACTGGAAATCAGCGGCGACGGGCTGAAATTCGCCCAGAAAATGCTGGGCGACAAGGCGCCGGCCAATCAACGTCTGCGGCGGGGTGCGATAGTACGCATCCAGAAAGACGACAAGGGTCATTGGAATATTACGCAGCTTCCGCAGGTTGAAGCGGCGCTCGTCTCGGCCGATCCGACTGATGGCGCGATTCGCGCGCTGGTCGGCAGTTTCGATTTCGCGCGCAATAAATATAATCACATCACGCAAGCGCTGCGCCAGCCGGGCTCGAGTTTCAAGCCGTTCATTTATTCCGCCGCGCTTGAAAAGGGCTTCACGCCCGCCACCATTATCAATGATGCTCCGCTGGTTTTTGACGCCAGCCAGACCGGCTCGGAGCCGTGGGAGCCGCACAATTTCGATGGCAAATTCGAAGGACCCATGCGCATGCGCATGGCACTGGTCAAATCCAAGAACCTGGTGTCCGTGCGTATTCTGCAGGCAATCACGCCGCAATATGCGCAGGACTATATAACCCGGTTCGGATTCGATGCGAAATACCATCCGCCGTATCTGACGATGGCGCTTGGTGCGGGCAACGTCACCCCGCTACAGATGGTCGGCGCATATTCCGTATTCGCTAACGGCGGATTTCGCGTCCCGCCCTATTTCATCGCGCGCATCGAAGACATCAAAGGAAATGTGGTGTTGCAGGCGCGCCCAGAACACGCGGGAGAATCGGCCGAGCGCGCTATCGATGCGCGCAACGCATTTATCATGACCAACATGTTACAGGACGTGGTGAAGATGGGCACCGCTACGCGCGCGATGCAGCTCGGCCGGACTGACCTCGCGGGAAAAACGGGCACGACTAACGAATTCGTCGATGCATGGTTTTGCGGCTTTGGCAGCGGACTCGTCGCTGTAGCCTGGATAGGGTTCGACAATCCGCACACGCTTGGCCATAACGAAACCGGCGCGCAAGCCGCGTTACCGATGTGGATCGCCTACATGGGCAAAGCACTGAAAGGTGTAGAAGAGCAGCCGCGGACGGCTCCCGAGGGTGTCGTGCAGGCGCGCATAAGTTCTGAATCGGGCCTTCGCGACCCCGACGGACGAATCAGTGAGTATTTTTACCAGGAATTCCTGCCCGCGGAACGCGACGGCGAAACAGCTCCTGTAGGCGCGCCGGCGGCGGGTACGGCGAAGCCGCAGGAGGAAGTTAAGAGTCAGCTATTCTGAATCGTCATGACCCGCGACCCCGGCCGCAATCCGCTGCGCCAGAATATCGCCAATGCCGCAGCGCGCCTGATGGCCGAAGATGGCATCGAAGACTATGCGCAGGCCAAACGCAAGGCGGCGCGTCAGGTCGGCGCGAGCGACGCGCGACAGATGCCGACCAACGACGAGATTGACGCCGCGCTCACGCTTTACCGCAGCTTGTTTCAGCACGGCCATTCGGCGCAGTTGCGCGAACTGCGCGAGTTGGCGCTGGCGGTGATGTATGAACTCGACGCGTTTAATCCCCATTTGACCGGCTCGGTGCTGCGCGGCAACGCAGGCAAATATGCCGACATCCAGCTGCAGCTTTTTTGCGACAACCCGAAAAGTGTCGAGCACTATTTACTCGATCAAGGCATTCAGTTTCGCGGCGCGCAGACGCGCCTCTATGCCGGTGACATGATGCTTCCGGCGCCAGTATTGGTTTTTAATCGCCACGGCTATGACATTTACTTGACGCTGCTGGCCTCGCGCGATTTGCGCCTGGCATTGAAGGCCACGCCCGCCGGCAGGCCGCTCGAACGGGCGAAAGCCGAGGCCGTGGAAATGTTGATCGCCGAAGACGGATAACTCTAGCCGCGCTCTTTCAGCCATGTCGCTGCAGCGATCGCGAAGTATGTCAGTATCGCATCGGCACCGGCGCGTTTGAATGCCGTCAAAGCTTCGAGCACGCATTTTTGTTCGTCGAGCCAGCCGTTTTGAACGGCCGCCATCAACATCGCGTACTCGCCGCTGACCTGATAAACGCAGGTCGGCGCCTTGAACTCGTCTTTCACGCGCCGGATGATGTCGAGATAGGGCATGCCGGGCTTGATCATCACCATGTCCGCGCCTTCCGCCAGGTCGAGCCCGACTTCCCACAGGGCTTCGTCGCTGTTCGCGGGGTCCATCTGGTAGTTCAACTTGTTACCGCGGCCCAGCTGGCCGGAAGAACCAACCGCATCGCGAAAGGGGCCGTAAAAGCCCGATGCATATTTTGCCGCATAAGCGAGGATGCGCGTGTGAATAAAGCCTTTATGGTCGAGTGCGCTGCGAATGGCGCCGATGCGACCGTCCATCATGTCGGAAGGCGCGACTATATCGACGCCAGCCGCCGCGTTGACGAGCGCCTGGCGTTGCAGCACGGCAATCGTTTTATCGTTGAGAACGTAACCCGATTTGTCGATGACGCCGTCTTGGCCGTGAGTCGTGTACGGGTCGAGTGCAACGTCGGTTATCACGCCCAGCTCCGGGAAACTTTTCTTCAATGCCGCGACGGTGCGCGGAACCAACCCCTTCGGATTCGTGGCTTCGCGACCGTCGCCGGTTTTAAGGCTGCGCTCGATCGCGGGAAAAAGCGCGAGCGCCGGTATGCCGAGGGCCACACATTGTTCGGCGTGGGGCAGCAATTTATCGATCGTGTAGCGACGTATGCCCGGCATCGAGCCGACCGGTTCGGTGCGCCGATTGCCGTCAATGACAAAGACCGGGTAGATCAGGTCATCGGTGGTCAAACGGTTTTCGCACATCAGCCGGCGGGAGAACTCGTCACGCCGGTTGCGGCGCATCCGGCGGTGCGGAAAATTGCCGAGAATTTTCATTGAATGACCCAAGTAATTGAAACAAAAGCCGCTATTTTTTATAGCCCGGGCGGGGAACTCCCCCGAATTATAGTAGTCCTAGAAAGCAGACGGCGTTTAAACGTCTCCCGCTTCTCCTCCCTGAGCGGGCGCCTTAATCTTTATTAAGGCTTCCCCCCGGTTTTACTCCCCTTTAACCGGGGGTTTTTTATTCCATCCAACGCTCAACCAGCGTTGGATTTGTTTGGCAGCCTCAACGATACCGATTTTGCGCGTACTCGAAAAGAGTTGCGCGGTGCAGTTGACGTAGCCGCGGGCTAAAGCCGCATTCACCTCGCGCAAAGTCGCATTGGCTTTTTGCTGGCCGAGCTTGTCCGATTTGCTTAAGAGGATGTGCACGGGCACGCCGGTCGGCCTCAGCCAATTCATCAGCTGCCGGTCGAGTTCCGTCAGCGGATGGCGGACATCCATGATCAGGATCACCCCGCGCAAACACGAGCGCGTTTGCAAATAGCCGCCGACCAGGTCGTGCCAGTGCGCACGCGCTGCCGCTGGTACTGCGGCATATCCGTAGCCGGGGAGATCGACCAGGTACTGGTCGGGGCCGACGCTGAAAAAATTAATGTGCTGGGTTCGCCCCGGCGTTTTGCTGACGAAAGCCATCCGGTTGCGTTGCGCCAGCGCATTTATCGCGCTCGATTTACCCGCGTTGGAACGCCCCGCAAAGGCGACTTCCGCGCCGTGCGCGGGCGGCAACATGCGAGTGTCCGCGACGGTGGTGACAAATTCAATATTGCGTAATGTGGACATCCTGAGCGCAGCCTAGCCTCTAAGGGGGTATTTCGATAGAATACGGCGTTTTCGTCAGGTTGCAATGTTGCCAGGAGATTCCATGAAATTCGTTACGGCGCTGCTGGGCTTGCTTTGCGCTGTCCATATTCCGTCGGTCTGTTCCGCCGAGCCGGCGACCAAGGCCGATCCCGCGCAGGCACAACAGATAGTCACGAAGGTCTGCGCGGCCTGCCACTCGGCAGATGGTAACAGCGTGAGTCCCGCGAATCCCGTCTTGGCGGGGCAGCACGCTGATTATATTGCCAAGCAGCTCGCCGACTTCAAAGGCAACAAGGACCGCAAGAATCCGGTCATGCTGGGAATGGCGTCCGCACTGTCGCCGCAGGACATGAAAAATCTCGGCGCGTATTTCGAATCACAGAAGCCGAAGTCCCGCGCTGCCAAAGATCCCGCGCTGGTCAAGCTTGGCCAGCAGATTTACCGTGGCGGCATCATGGCGAAAGGCGTCGCCGCATGCGCGTCATGCCACGGTCCCAACGGTGCGGGTGTTCCGGCGCAATTTCCGCGCGTGGCCGGCCAATACGCGGAGTATTCGACCGCACAACTGCAGAATTTTCGCGCCGGCGAGCGCGCCAATGATCCGAACAGCATGATGCGCACGATTGCCGTCAGGTTGTCGGACACCGAAATCAAGGCGGTCGCCGAATACATTGCTGGCCTGCGTTGAGGCTCAAAGGCGTGGCATAAAAAGGGGCGGTGATAACCGCCCCTTTTTTTATTCCAATCGCGCAACGTCACGCCGAGCCTGCGAAATAACCACTCGCTGCCGCCAGCGTTTTTTCAATTTCATCGTTGCCGTGCGCGGACGAGACAAATCCTGCTTCGAACGCCGACGGGGCAAAGTAAATGCCTTGCTCGAGCATCGCGTGGAAAAAACGGTTAAATGCCGGCACGTCGCATTGCATCACCTCGGCATAGCTGCGCGGCGGTTGCACGCGGAAGTGAAGGCCGAACATTCCACCGATGGCCTGGGCTGAAAAGACCACGCCGTGCGCTTTTGCGGCGGCGCTGAGTCCATCCGTCAAAGCGCGCGTGGTGTCGGCAAGTTGTGAATAAAAACCCGGCGCTTCGAGCGCCTTCAGCGTCGCAAGGCCGGCGGCGACCGCGATCGGGTTACCGGACAGGGTGCCTGCCTGATATACGGGGCCGAGCGGTGCAATGCTGGCCATGATGTCGCGCCGGCCGCCAAACGCGCCGAGCGGCATGCCGCCGCCGACGATTTTGCCGAGTGTCACCAGGTCGGCAGTGATGCCGAACAATCCCTGCGCTCCGGTGGGGCCCACGCGAAATCCGGTCATCACCTCGTCGAATATCAACACCGTGCCATGGCGCGTGCACAGCGCGCGCAGCGCATCGAGAAAACCGCGGTCCGGCACCACCAGATTCATATTGCCGGCGACCGGTTCGACTATCACGCAAGCCAGCTTGCCGGCATCGCGCGCGAATGCGGCTTCCAGCATTTCGATGTTGTTGTAGTCGAGCACCAGGGTATCGGCGGCAGTTTCCGGCGGCACGCCGGCCGAACTCGGGTTGCCGAGCGTGAGCGCGCCGGAACCGGCTTTGACGAGCAATGCGTCGGCGTGACCGTGATAGCAGCCTTCGAATTTGATGATTCTGGAACGCCCCGTGTAGCCGCGCGCGAGCCGTATCGCGCTCATGGTCGCCTCGGTCCCCGAACTCACGAGACGCACCTGCTCGAGTCCCGGTACGCGGCGACACAACAGTTCGGCGAGTTCCACCTCGCCGGCGGTCGGTGCGCCGAAACTCAAGCCCTGGGTGACCGCTTGTTGCACGGCTGCAATCACGGCTGGATACGCGTGCCCGAGAATCAACGGACCCCAGGAGCCTACATAATCGATGTAAGCCTTGCCGTCGACGTCCCACACCTGCGCGCCGCTGCCGCGGGCGAAAAAGCGCGGTGTGCCGCCAACCGAGCGGAACGCGCGGACCGGAGAATTGACGCCACCGGGAATGACCCGCTGGGCGGCGGTAAATAATTCGTCGTTGCGCGATGTCATGCGGTCTGGCCCTGAAATAACTGACAGAATTTGCGCGTAGCAGAGCCCGGATCGGGTACTGCAAACAGCGCGGATATTACCGCAACTGCGTCAGCCCCGGCGGCTATCAGTTCACCAGCGTTGTCGAGCGTGATGCCGCCAATGGCAACTACCGGCAGCCCGAGCGCGCGCGCGGCAGGCAGCAGCGACAGCGGCGCCCGCACGGCGCGGGGTTTGACTGATGACGCGAAGAAGCTGCCGAATGCGACGTAGTCGGCACCGTGCGCGACGGCCGCGCGTGCGCGCGACAAATCGTCATAGCACGAGACCCCGATAATTTTGCCGCGCCCCAGCTGTTTGCGGGCAACCAATAGCGCCGCGTCTTCGATGCCTACATGCACGCCATCCGCGTCGAGCGCGGCGGCGAGGGCGACGTCGTCGTTGATGATAAGGGTTGCACCATGGCGCCGGCACAAATTGCACAGCGCCTCTGCTTGTTCGCGTCGCGTGCGGTCGTCGGCTTGCTTGTTCCGGTATTGCATCAAGCGCGTACCGGCGGCGAGCACCGCCTCGACCTTGGATACGAGCAGTGCCGTGTAGGCGAGGTCGGGTGTTACCGCATATAGGCCTTTAATCGGCTGCATCGGTGGGTTCATCCTCGCGCGCCCAGAACAATCGATCGGGGATGTGTTGACCCATGCCGGGCCTGAACGCGGATTTGAGGGTTTGCCACGTGTATTCCTGAGCGTCTTTCACCGCGTCGCTGATGCTTAGTCCATTCGCGATCGTCGCCGCGATCGCCGACGCGAGCGTGCATCCCGAACCATGGTAGCTGCCGGCCAGTCGCTCCCAACTGTCGGAGCGCACCACGCCATCCTGTCCATACAGCGTGTTGACGACTTGGGCGGTGTTTTCATGCGTGCCGGTAATCAACACGTACTCGCAACCCATGGCGAGCAGGCGCCGCGCGCACTCGGCGAGATCCACATCGTCTTCGCCTTCCTCCTGCACGAGTCGGCGCGCCTCAATGCTGTTCGGCGTGATGATGGTCGTTTGCGGTATCAGCAATTCGCGCAGCGCGGAGATCATCTCTTCGGTTACGAGTTCGTCGCCGCGGCCGGACGCCAGCACCGGATCGAGCACGAGCGGTATCTCCGGGTAGTCGGAAACCACTTCCGCGATCGCCGAAATATTTTCGGTGCTCCCGAGCAGGCCGATCTTGAACGAGGCGACCGGCATGTCTTCGAGCACGCAGCGCGCCTGGTCGGCGACCCATTCGGCATCCAGCGCCATGACTTCTTCGACGCCCATCGTGTCCTGGATCGTGACCGCTGTGACTACCGAGAGCGGATGGCACCCCATGCTGGCAAGCGTCAGCACGTCGGCCTGCAAGCCGGCACCGCCGCTCGGATCGGTTGCGGCGAACGCGAGTACGATTGGCGGAAGTGCGGAAGGCGCTGTGGAGTCCATGCTATGGGCGGGATTTATTGTTCAAACGCTGGGCATGTCGCTAAAATGATATTTTAACCTCATTAGTTACCCACCATGACCACCACGGACGTTAATGTTTTTAAAACCTACATGTGCCTCATCTGCGGCTTCATTTACGACGAAGCCGCGGGATTGCCCGACGAGGGGATTGTCGCCGGCACGCGCTGGGAGGACGTGCCGATGAACTGGACGTGCCCGGAATGCGGCGCACGCAAAGAAGACTTCGAAATGGTGCAGGTGTGAGACTACTGCATACGATGCTGCGCGTCGGCGATCTCGACCGCGCGATCGGTTTTTATACGCAGGTGTTGGGCATGCGCCTTTTGCGGCGCAGGGACTATCCCGACGGGCGTTTTACCAACGTGTTTGTCGGCTATGGCGACGAGTCAGACGTTGCGGTGGTCGAACTCACGCAAAACTGGGACACGAAGACCTACGATCTCGGCACCGGCTTTGGTCATCTCGCAGTCGAGGTCGACGACGCGTATAAGGCATGCGAAGAAGTCAGGACGCGCGGCGGCAAAGTTACGCGCGAGGCGGGCCCGATGAAGCATGGCACGACGGTGATCGCCTTCGTCGAGGATCCCGACGGCTACAAAATAGAATTCGTCCAACGCCAGCCGGCATAACTCGACGCGCTGCAGGTTGATCCAATCTATCGAACGCGCGGCCGCGCCAGTTTGAGTTGAGCGCAGGGCGGCTCCGCCACGCTAGCTGGTTTGTTCTGCGGATTTTTTCGCACACTCTGTCAAGTGATTCGCAAGCGCAACGAATTGCGCAACGGATAATTCCTGGGCGCGGGCGGTCGGTGCGATGCCGAGCGCATCGAACGCGGGTGCCGCAATCAATCCGCGCAGCGAATTTCGCAGGGTTTTGCGGCGTTGCGAAAATGCGGCGGCAACCACGCGTGCAAGCTGCGCTTGATCGCGCGCGACACAGTGTCGCGGGTGCAACGGCGTCAGGCGTATGACGGCCGAATCGACTTTGGGGACCGGGTCAAACGAGGTCGCAGGCACGTCGAGCAGCTTTTCCATCTCGAAGCGATATTGCAGCATCACCGATAAACGTCCGAAATTGCTGTCGCCGGGCGCCGCCACCATGCGTTCGACGACTTCCTTCTGCAGCATGACGTGAATATCGCGGATGCGTTCGGCACAATCCGCAAGATGAAAAAGCAGCGGCGTCGAGATGTTGTAGGGAAGATTGCCGATCACGCGCAATCCCTCGCCCAAAGCCGCAAAATCGAATTGCAGTACGTCGCCAGTGTGAAGATCGAGACGCGCGCCGAATTCCTGCTGCAACGCATGTGCAAGATCGCGGTCGATCTCGATCGCGTGCAAGTGCCCGGCTGCCGCGAGCAAGGGGCGGGTCAACGCGCCGAGGCCGGGTCCGATTTCGACGAGGCTTTCACCCTGCGCGGGATTTATCGCAGCAACAATCGCGGCGATCGCGGATTCGTCGGTCAGGAAATTCTGGCCGAACCTTTTACGCGCCCGGTGTTTCACGCAACGCCCAGGCGGAGCAATCAGGCTTTGCCGCGGGCAAGCGCGGCGGCCAGTGCGATGGCGGCGCGCAGGCTACCAACGTCGATCTTGCCGGTACCGGCAAGATCGAGCGCGGTGCCATGATCGACAGACGTGCGAATGATTGGTAAACCCAGCGTTACATTGACACCGCTGCCGAAGCTCGCGTATTTCAGCACGGGCAGTCCCTGGTCGTGATACATCGCGAGCACGCAATCGAAATTGCGCAGGCGCTCCGGATTGAACAACGTATCGGCAGGCAGCGGCCCCGTCAATTGCATGCCTTGCGCGCGCAAGCGCTCGATGACCGGAATGATAACGTCGATTTCCTCGCGCCCAAGGTGCCCGGACTCGCCGGCATGGGGGTTGAGTCCCGCTATCGCAATGCGCGGTTGCGCGAGGCCAAACCGCGTCGTCAAATCGCGATGCAACACGCGCAGCGTTTGTTCCAGACTCTCGGCGGTGATCTGCCGCGCGATGTCTTTCACCGCTAAATGTGTGGTCGCGAGCGCAACCCGCAGCCCGCCGCCCACGAGCATCATGACAACGTGCGGAGCATGCGTGCGGGCCTCAAGAAATTCCGTATGTCCGGTAAAGGCGATACCGGCGTCGTTGATGACGCCCTTGTGCACCGGTGCGGTGACCATCGCGGCAAAGCGCCCGCCCATGCAGCCATCGGCGGCCGCTTCGAGGGTTTGCAGGACGTAGCCGGAATTGGCGCGGTCCAGGCGCCCCGCGGTCACTGCGGCCGCGAGCGGCACGTCGATGACTTCCATCGCACCGGGCGTAAACGCCGCGTCCCGCTGCCCGCCAAATGCCAGTCCGCGCCAAGCAAGTCCCAATTGCTGTGCGCGCTGCGCGAGCAGGCCGGCGTTCGCGATTACCACCAGTCTTTCGGTGGGTGGTTCCTGGGCAAGCAGCACGCACAAGTCGGGCCCGATGCCCGCAGGTTCGCCCGCAGTGATGGCGATGACAGGCTTAGCGCAATTTAAGTGGTGACTGATGAGCGTTCCCGAATTTATTTTTGATCTCCGGCCGGCGGCGCATTTCGCGGTTGCGCGCTATTTTTCTTCGAGGCGATATTCGACGAACGCCTTGTCGCGCAGCTGGCGTAACCACTCCTGGTAAGCCTCGTCGGCCTTTTGCGCGCGCAGCGATATGCGCGCCTGCAAACGCTGCTGCTGCTTGGACATGTCTTCATTGCGGCGTTCCAGCACCTGGATCAGATGCCAGCCGAACGGCGAGCGCACGGGACCGCTGATTTCCCCGACCTTCAAAGCATCCATTGCTTTTTCAAATTCGGGTACGGTGTCCCCGGGCGACAACCAGCCGAGATCGCCGCCGCGTGACGCGCTGCCATCCTCGGACTGCAGGCGTGCGAGTTCCGCAAAGTCCGCGTTATTGTCGAGCCGTTCCTTCAACTTGAGCAGGCGGTCGCGCGCATCGTTTTCCGATACGACCTCGCTGGTCTTGATCAGGATGTGGCGCGGGTGGGTTTGCGACACGATGACCGGTGCATCCTGGCCGCGGCGGCCGTTCAGGCGCACGATATGCAGGCCGTTGGGGCTGCGCAGGATGGGACTCACGTCGCCCGGTTTCATGGTTTTGACGGCTTCAGCGAAAATGGCGGGCAGACGCGTGAGCTCGCGCCATCCCATCGCCCCGCCCTGGACCGCGTCGGGCGCCTCGGAAAAGCTGGCCGCGACCTGCCTGAAGTCGGCACCGCCGTTGATTTGCGCTAATGCCTTGTCGGCGCGGGCACGACGATCGCGTAGTTGTTCAGGGCTCACCTGCTCGGGTACCCGGATCAGGATGTGCGACAAGTCGAATTCCTCGGTCTTGCCGTCCTGCAACTGGAGCGTATTGAGCAAATTGTCGACTTCGCTGTCGGCGACGGTGATTTTGTTGTCGACCTCGCGTTCGCGCAGCCGCGACATCACGATCTCGTCGCGAATGTCTTCGCGGAATTTGACGAAACTGACGCCGTCCTTTTCCAGCGTGGTGCGCAACTGCGCGGGCGAGATCTTGTTATTTTCGGCAATCCGTCCGATTGCGCTGTCGAGCTGGCCATCGTCGACCCGCAAGCCGGTTTCCTTGGCAAACTGAAGCTGCACTTTGGTATAGATCATGCGATCGAGCACCTGCTTCTCGAGCACATCGGTAGGCGGCGCCGGCGTGCCTTGCTCTTTTAACTGTATCGCCACGACTTTCATGCGGTCGTCCAGATCGCGGCGCGTGATCACGTCCTCGTTCACGACTGCGATGATGCGGTCGAGCAGCACGACCCGCCCGCCGGGCACCGCCTGTGCGGCAGCGGCGTAGCCGCCCGTCAACGAGAGCATGGCGGCCGCTATCGCCGCGCCTAAAACCTTGAAGTAATCCATATGAGACCTGCTCCAAAAGCCTAGCGCAGCGGAAAAACGGTGTCGTCGGTGCGCACCGCCTGGGCGGTTCCGCGATAGTAACCGGCGATATTTCGCCGCAGGAGTTCCAGCGGGTTAGAGCCGAGTTTGGAGACGCCGTTCAATTCGAGCTGCATAAAAAACGAATTGACCGAAGTTGTCGCAGTGGTCGCGAAACTGTGGGCGACGACGCGAAACGCCCAGCATCCGCCGTCGTATTCGAACCCGCCCAACCCTTCGAGCAGCCGGCTGTCGGCAATCGAATAATTCATGCGGGCGATCGCGCTTAGATGGCGAGTCAGCGGCCATTGGGTTGAGATATCGGCCTGGCGCAGCGTGTTCGACGGGTTGCCCGGGCTCGCGACCGTGGTCGTGCCGGTGGACGAAACCAGTGTCCCGTTCGTGTAGCGATAAGCAACGTTGACCACTTTGCCGGGCTGAGGTTCATAGCGCACGCCCGCATTGAGCCTTTGCGTTTGCGACAAATCCGTCGTGTACTGCCAGCCCACGTCGGCAGTCCAGTTCTGGACGACGGTTCCGCTCAAGGCCGCCAAAAGATCGGAGTTGTTGCTGCCGCGTGCCGTAGTTCCCGGCAACGTGACTTCCTGGGTCTTGAAATAAAAACGTTGCGCGAGCCCCACGCGCAGACGCTCGACCCCATTGGTTTGCAACAGGCGCGAGGTTACGCCCGTGGTGATTTGATTGGCGTCGTTGATGCGGTCGCTGCCGCTGAACTGGTTTTCCGTGTACAGGGTTGCGAAATTCGTGTTCTGCAGCGCGGAGTCGAACACCGGCAGCTGATTCTGGTTGCGCGTCGGAATGTAGACATAAAATATTTTAGGCTCGACCGTCTGCAGCATGCCTTGCCCCGCCAGCGTCATGTCGCGCTCGAACACGACGCCGCTTTCCGTCGAAAAAATCGGCAGCAGGCGATTCTGGTCGCCGAGCGGTGTATTGGTCTGGTCGAAATTATAGTGGGTCATGTGCATGCCCACTTTGGGCGTGACATAAGCGAACGACGTTTGCAGGGGCAGGCTGACGGTCGGATAAGCAACGGTCCGCGCGCCGTTGATCAACGTAGGGTGGGTGAACTGGGCGACGTTGCCGGTGAAGGCGGTATCCACGATGCCGGCAATCGGTTTGGTCGCGCTTAAATTGGCTTGCGCGGTGCTGTAAGGCACGGTGACCGGATTTAACGGATCGGATTGTAGCGTCTGCCATCGCTGCAAACTCGTCGAGAAACCCCAGCTGCCGTCGCTGCCCAGCGTGCCGCCTTTCGACAGCGAACCGGTGCGTGGCAACAGGACCTGCGATGTCGCCGTGATTTGTGTCGACAGGTCGGTGAAATAGTTGTTGTCGGAAACCTTCTGGACGTTCAGCGCGCCAACCCAGCCGTTGCTGAAGATCTGGTTGTGCACGAGCGACAATGCGCTGCGCGTGTCGCCCTGTCTGACCCGGTCGTCCGGCAGGATCTCGTAACGGATCTCGCCGCGGTACTGCGGTTCGAGGTAGCGAAATTCGTTCGACAGTTGAACGCCGCGCTTGGACATCACGCGCGGGGTGATCGTGGCGTCGCGGTTGGGTGCGATGTTCCAGTAATACGGGATCGAAAATTCGGCGCCCGAATTGCCGGTCGTGCCGAAGGTCGGCGCGAGAAAGCCCGATTTGCGCTGGCGATCCAGGGAAAAATTCAGGTAGGGCGTGTACAAGATGGGCGCGCCGAGAAACTCGACGCTGTCGCCGTGCGCAGTGCCGATCTGGCGTTCTTTGTCTATTTCGAAATCTTTGGCGCGCACGAACCAGTCGTTGTTGCCGACTTCGCACGTCGTGTAATTGCCCTTCAACATGCGGTATTTGTTTTCGCCTTCGAATACCAGTCGCTCGCCCTCGCCGCGACCCTTAGTCGCATTGACCTGGACCCGGTATTTGGGCTGTTCCATTGCGCCGCGCTCGGTGTCGAGGTTGAAGTTGAGTTCCGTCCCGTCTATCGTGTCACCGCGCTGTTCGATCCGCACGTTGCCGCGCGCGTGAATTTCGGCCGCGGGTTTGTCGTAGCGCAGCCAATCCGCATAGACCGCCTTACCGCGCTTTCTCAGGCGCACGGCCCCTTCCGCTTCGATTTCCTGCTCGTGGTGCCCCTGGATGCTGTCGGCATCGACAAACAACGGTACGGTGTCCTTGTTCGTCGGCGGAATGCGAATAAAGGAAGACTGCAGCTTCAATTGCAGGCCGCTGGCGTCGGGCTTCAATCCGAGCGCGCTGTCGTCTGCCGCCGCGGCGCAACCGCATGCGCACAGCAAAAAGAAAACGCCCGGTCTAACGCAAAAAATCCGCATTATCAACATCGTGGGTGGGGAGTGATAAAATCGCACACTTTCCCGAATTAGGCAATGCGCGGCGTGGACCGACAAAGTGAGCTGAAGCGCTGGATCGAAAGTCGGTTGAACGTTTCTCCGCTCGAACTTGAGCCTGCCTCCGCAGACGCGAGTTTTCGGCGTTATTTTCGTGTGCGCACGCCGGGCGAGTCTTTGATCGTGATGGATGCGCCACCCGCGCACGAGGATTGCCGTCCGTTCGTGCGAATCGCGCGCCTGATGGCGGATGCCGGATTGAACGTGCCGCGCGTGATCGCAGAGGATATCGAGCGCGGATTTCTGCTGCTCTCGGATCTGGGCACCGCGGGTTATCTGCAGGCGCTCAACGCCGATACGGCGAACCACCTGTTTCGCGATGCCATCGATGCATTGTTGCGGTGGCAACTGGCGAGCAAACCCGGCGTCTTGCCGCCTTATGACGAAGCACTTTTGACGCGCGAGCTACAGTTGTTTCCCGATTGGTATGCCGGCCGCCATCGCGGGCTTATGCTCGACGCCGGGCAAAGCGCGGCACTCGCGTCGGTATTCGCGCTGATTTTAAAAAATAATCTCGCGCAACCGACGGTCTACGTTCATCGCGACTACATGCCGCGCAATCTGATGGTGTGCGAGCCGAATCCGGGCGTGCTTGATTTTCAGGACGCCGTATACGGGCCCATCACCTACGATATCGCGTCGCTGTTTAAAGACGCGTTCGTGAGCTGGGAAGAAGAGCGTGTGCTCGACTGGACAGTGCGCTACTGGGAGAAAGCCAGGCGCGCCGGCCTGCCGGTCGCCGCCGATTTCGGCGAGTTCTACCGCGATTTCGAGTGGATGGGACTGCAGCGTCATCTCAAGGTGCTCGGCATTTTCGCCCGGCTCAATTACCGGGACGGCAAAAGCACCTATCTTGAAGACACGCCGAGGTTTGTCGGCTACGTACGCGCCGTCGCGGTGCGTTACGCCGCGCTGAAACCGCTCCTGACGGTGCTGGACGAAATAGAAAGCCGGCCGCCCGCGCGCGTCGGCTATTCTTTTTGAATGCGGGCGAGTTCGCGGCAGCGTTCAATAGCAATTCATAATTTACGATGCGCCGGCCGCCAGGCATGAAATGAAAGCGATGATTCTCGCGGCCGGTCGCGGCGAACGCATGCGTCCGCTGACGGACACGCGGCCCAAGGCGCTGCTCACGGTCGGCGGCAAGCCGCTGATCGAGTGGCATATCGAAAAGCTCGCCGGCGCGGGATTCTCTGAAATCGTGATCAATCATGCGCATCTCGGCGCGCTGATCGAAACCGATCTCGGCAATGGCGAACGCTATGGCGTCGATATCATGTACTCGCCGGAATCCGAGGCGCTCGAAACCGCGGGCGGCATCGCACGCGCGCTGCATCTTCTGGGAGACGCGCCGTTCGCAGTGGTCAACGCCGACGTATTCAGCGAGTTCGATTACCGGCGCCTGGCGGATGCCGTCGACAGTATTGCGCACCACGACGTGCTGGCTCATTTGGTGCTGGTTGCCAATCCCGAGCACCACATTGCGGGCGATTTCGCGCTGCACGGGGGCCGCGTCGCACTCGAAGGTACGCGGCTGACTTTCAGCGGCATCGCCGCCTATAGGGCCGAAATGTTTGCCGCGATCGCGCCCGGCAGCAAGGCAAAACTCGCGCCGCTGTTGCGCGAGCACATCGCGGCGCAGCGCGTAAGCGGCGAAATGTATACGGGGCGCTGGCGCGACATCGGCACTCCCGCGCGCCTCGCGTTGCTCGACCAGGAGCTTGCGGTGCGTTAGCCGTAGTAGCGGCACGCGCGGCGTATAATTCTTGCATGGCACAACCCCCAACTGTCGCGCCGGTTACCCGGATCTATGCGGAACGGCGCGCGCGTCTCGCCCAGCGCATGCGGCAGGGCATCGCGATCATTCCAACCGCGCCGGAGCGCACACGCAACCGCGATTCGCATTTTCCGTACCGGTTCGACAGTTATTTTTATTACCTTACCGGCTTCATCGAGCCTGAATCCGTGCTCGTGGTCATTGCCGGGGCCGAGCCCCGCAGCATTTTGTTTTGCCGCGACAAGGACAAGGAGCGCGAAATCTGGGACGGTTTTCGCTACGGGCCGGACGACGCGCGCGTCGTGTTCGGCTTCGACGAATGCCACAAGATCACCGAGCTCGATGCGCAAATGCCCGCACTGCTCGCCAACCAGGCGCAGGTTTGCTGCCATCTGGGCAGCGACGAGCCGTGGGACGCGCGCGTATTGGAATGGCTTAATCAGGTCCGCGCGCAAGTGCGTAACGGCGTTGCCGCACCGGCCGCCATTACCGACGTGCGCACGTTGCTCGACGAGATGCGGCTCGTAAAGGATGCGCACGAACTCGCGACCATGCGCCGCGCCGCACAGATATCGTCCGCCGCCCATCAGCGCGCGATGCGCGCGACGGCCCCCGGCAGGGCGGAATACGAAATCGAAGCCGAGTTGCTGCATGAATTCCGTCACGGCGGCGCGCAAGCGCCGGCCTACACGTCGATCGTTGCCGGCGGCGCGAATGCGTGCGTCCTGCATTACGTGCAGAACGATGCGGTACTGAAGGCCGGCGATCTGTTGCTGATCGACGCCGGCTGTGAACTGGATGGTTACGCGTCCGATATCACGCGCACGTTTCCCGTCAGCGGCAAGTTTGGCGCGGCGCAACGCGATATTTATGAACTGGTGCTCGCGGCGCAGGCCGCAGCTATGAGCGAAGTCGCGCCGGGGGCAAAATGGAACCAGCCGCATGACGCCGCCGTGCGAGTGCTCGCCCGCGGCCTGATCGACTTCGGTTTGTGCCAAGGCAGTGTTGATAAGGTGATCGAAGCCGGCGATTACCGGAAATTCTACATGCATAGAACCGGCCACTGGCTTGGGCTGGACGTGCACGACGCCGGCGAATACAAGCGCGACGGCGGGTGGCGCAAGCTGGAGCCCGGCATGGTGCTCACCGTGGAGCCCGGCTGCTATATACAAGCGGGCGAGGGTATCCCTGCGCATTACGCGGACATCGGCGTGCGCATCGAGGATGACGTGGTGGTCACAGCGACCGGCTGCGAAGTGCTGACTCAAGCGGCACCCAAAACAGTCGCCGCCATCGAAGCGCTGATGCGTGGCTGAACCCTATGCAATAGTCATCGCCGGCGGCGGCCCGGTCGGCGCAGCACTCGCGCTCGGTCTCAAAGCGAGCGGCCACCGCGTGGCGTTGCTGGAAGCGCGCGAGTTCGATGCAGTGAGCACCGATGCGCGCATGATTGCGCTGTCGCACGGCAGCCGGTTGATACTCGAACGGCTCGGCGCCTGGCAGGCGCTGCCGGAGGTCACGCCGATCCGCGACATAGTCGTATCGCAACAGCGGCACTTCGGCCGCGTGGAATTAAGCGCGCAGGAAGCGGGCGTGCCCGCGCTGGGCTATGTCGCGAGCTACTCCGCATTGCAACGCGCGCTCATGAGCGCCCTCGCGGATAGCTCAGTCGATGTCCTGACGGGTTGCGTGGCGCGCGATTTCGAGGGCCGTGCCGACGGCGCCGCACTCGATGTTGATTGCGCCGGCGTGGCGCGCAAGATCGATGCCCGCCTGGTTGTCCTCGCCGATGGCGCCGATGGCATGCGCCTGGCGCAAGTCGAAGAGCGCGACTACCGGCAGTCGGCACTGGTCTGTGACGTTACCAGCGAACTGCCGCACCACAATCGGGCTTTTGAACGCTTCACGCCCGACGGTCCGCTTGCACTTTTGCCGACCGCCCGCGGTTGGTCGCTGGTATGGACCGTGCGCCCCGGTCGCGCCGCTGCGCTCGCCGCGCTTGATCAATCCCAGTTTTGCGCCGAATTGCGTGCCGCATTTGGCGCCGCGCTCGGTGCGCTCAACCTTACCGGCGCACGCCAGGTGTTTCCGCTCAAACTTAAGTATGCACGGCGGCCCGTCGCGCCGCGCGTGGTACTGGTCGGCAACGCGGCACAATCCTTGCATCCGGTAGCGGGTCAGGGTTTCAATCTCGGCTTGCGCGATGCGTGGGAGCTGGCCACGATCGTGCGCGATGTGAGCGACCCCGGAGATTCGGCGACTATTAATGCGTATTTCGCAGAACGACGTTTTGATCGAACCGCGACCATTTTATTCACTGACACACTGATCCGGTTGTTTTCCAACGACATCCCGTTGCTCGACCGCTTGTGCGGTGCCGGTTTGACCGTGTTGGGCAGCGTTCCGCCCGCAAAAAACTTCCTGGTACGGCGCATGATGTTTGGTGCGCGCGGCTGACCAAAAAAAATCCGCACGCGCCGCTTTTCTTGCCACCTCGACGCGATTACAATTACGCCCTTTCCCCGAATTTCTGCAGCCAAAATAATTCGCCATTTATGCGCGTCGGTCCCTATCAACTGAAGAACAATCTGGTGGTCGCGCCGATGGCCGGCGTGACCGACCGGCCGTTCCGCCAGTTGTGCAAGCGGATGGGTGCGGGCATGGCGGTGTCCGAAATGGTCGCGAGCAATTCGCTGTTGTGGGGCAGCGAGAAAACGCGCCGCCGCGCCAATCATGAAGGCGAAGTCGATCCGATCTCGGTGCAGATCGCCGGCGCCGATCCCGCCATGATGGCCGAGGCCGCGCAGTACAACGTCGATCAGGGCGCGCAGATCATCGACATCAACATGGGCTGCCCGGCGAAGAAAGTCTGCAACGTGATGGCGGGCTCCGCGCTCCTGCAGAACGAGCCGCTCGTCAAGCGTATCGTCGAGGCCGTCGTGCGCGCCGTGAACGTTCCGGTCACGTTGAAGATCCGCACCGGCTGGGATCGCGGCAATCGCAATGCGGTTGCAGTCGCCCGACTCGCCGAAAGCGCCGGCATCCAGTTGCTCGCGGTGCACGGGCGTACGCGCGCCTGCGGCTATACCGGGGACGCCGAGTACGACACGATCGCCGCGGTCAAATCTGCGGTCAAAATCCCGGTGGTCGCCAACGGCGATATTACGACGCCCGAAAAAGCCCGCCACGTGCTTGAGTACACGTGCGCCGATGCGGTCATGATCGGCCGGGCCGCGCAGGGGCGGCCGTGGATATTCCGCGAAATCGCGCACTATCTGGATACCGGCACGCATCTGCCGCCGCCCGAGGTCGCGGAAATCCATCGCGTGCTGGTCGCCCATCTGCACGATCTTTATGCGTTCTACGGCGACTACACCGGCGTGCGTATGGCGCGCAAGCATATCTCGTGGTACACGAAGGGGCTGGCAGGCTCGGCGGCATTCCGTCACGCGATGAATCAATTGCAGACCTGCGCCGAACAGCTGGCGGCGGTCAATGAATTTTTCGGGGAGCTGGCAACGAGCAGCCAGCGGCTAATTTACGTTGAGGAACTCGCGGCATGATGATGAACGAGAATGAAATGGCCCGCTTCGTGCGCAAGGCGATCGACGGCTACTTCAAGGATCTGGACGGGGAGAAGGCGCGCGGCGTTTACGACATGGTCATCAACAGTGTCGAAAAGCCGCTGCTCGAATCGGTGCTGCACAAGTTGCGCGGCAACCAGTCGCACGCGGCGCAGGTGCTGGGCATCAACCGCAATACGCTGCGCAAGAAAATGAAAGCCCACGGGATCAAAGGCTAGGATGAAGATCGGGAATTGAGGATCGACGTTTCCCCGATCCGCGCCGCTCAATTCCCAATCCCGCCTGCCATGTCCGTCATCAAAGCCGCGCTCCTTAGCGTTTCCGACAAGACCGGGCTGGTCGAGTTTGCGCGCGGGCTCGCCGGCTTCGGCGTCGCGCTCTTGTCGACGGGCGGCACCGCAAAACTCCTGCGCGATAACGACATCGGCGTGACGGAGGTGTCCGATCACACCGGCTTCCCCGAAATGCTCGACGGCCGGGTCAAGACCCTGCATCCGAAAATTCACGGCGGCATACTCGCACGGCGCGATGTGCCCGCCCATGTCGGCGCGCTGAAAGACGCCGGGATCAGCACGATCGATCTGGTCGTCGTCAACCTCTATCCATTCAGTCAGGCGGTCGCGCGCGCGGATTGCACGCTCGAGGACGCGATCGAAAACATCGACATCGGCGGACCGGCGATGGTGCGCAGCGCGGCCAAGAACCACGCGCACGTGGCGGTCGTGACGGATCCCGCCGACTACGCCGGCATACTCGCCGAAATGCGCACGGCCAATGGCGCGGTCGGCCAGACCACGCGCTTCCAGCTCGCGCAAAAAGCTTTCTCGCATACGGCCGCCTACGACGGCGCGATCAGCAATTATCTGACTGCGTTGGGCGCGGGCGGCGTGCGCACGGCTTTTCCGCAACGCCTGAACCTGAATTTCGAATTGACGCAGCAACTGCGTTACGGCGAGAACCCGCACCAGAGCGCCGCTTTCTACAAAGACCTCGACCCGGTGCCGGGCAGCCTTGCGCGCTATACGCAGCTGCAGGGCAAGGAACTTTCGTACAACAATATCGCCGACGCCGACGCCGCGTGGGAGTGCGTGAAATCGTTTGCGCAACCGGCTTGCGTGATCATCAAGCACGCCAATCCGTGCGGGGTCGCGGTCGCCGGCAATCCGCTCGACGCCTATCGCCTGGCTTTCTCCACGGATCCGACGTCGGCGTTCGGCGGCATCATCGCTTTCAACCGCGAGCTCGACGTGACCGCCGCCGCCGCGGTGGCGGCGCAATTCGTCGAAGTGCTGATCGCGCCGCAGGTGTCTGCCGCGGCGCGCGCGGCACTTGCCAAAAAAGAAAACGTGCGGGTGCTCGAAGTGCCGCTTGCCGCCGGCACCAATGCGTTCGAAATGAAGCGCGTCGGCGGCGGACTGCTCGTGCAGACGCCGGACAATTTCAATATCGCCGCGACCGATCTCAAAGTCGTGACGAAGATAAAGCCGACGCCGCAACAACAGGACGACCTGCTGTTCGCGTGGCGCGTCGCCAAGTTCGTGAAATCCAACGCGATCGTGTTTTGCGGCAACGGCCGCACGCTGGGCGTCGGCGCAGGCCAGATGAGCCGCGTCGATTCGGCGCGCATCGCCGCGATCAAAGCGGAGCAGGCCAAGCTGTCGCTTGCCAATTCCGTGGTGGCGTCGGATGCGTTTTTCCCGTTTCGCGACGGGCTCGATGTCGTCGCCGAGGCGGGCGCCATCGCAGTGATTCAGCCGGGCGGCAGCCTGCGTGACGAAGAAGTGATCGCGGCGGCAGACGAGCGCGGCATTGCGATGGTGTTTACCGGTCATCGCCATTTCCGGCACTAGAAGCGTGCGGCGGACCGTCCTGACATGAAATTGCTCGTGATCGGCGGCGGAGGCCGCGAACACGCGCTCGCGTGGAAGCTTGCGCAGTCGCCGCGCGTCTCCAAGGTCTTCGTCGCGCCGGGCAATGCCGGCACCGCGTTGGAAGACGGTGTCGAGAATGTCGAAATTGCCGATCATGCCGAGCTCATTGTGTTCGCAAAAAAAGAACAAATCGCATTGACGGTCGTAGGCCCAGAAGCGCCGCTCGCCGCCGGCGTCGTCGATGCATTCCAGGCGGCGGGGCTCAAAATCTTCGGCCCGACGCAACGCGCGGCCCAACTCGAAAGCTCGAAGGATTTCGCCAAGGCATTCATGCAGCGCTATCGCATACCGACCGCGGCCTACCAGACTTTTACCGACGCGCAGGCCGCGCACCGGTATGTCGACGAGCGTGGCGCGCCGATCGTGATCAAGGCCGACGGTCTCGCCGCCGGCAAAGGGGTCGTCGTCGCCACGGCACTCAAGGAAGCGCACGACGCAATCGACATGATGCTCATCGACAACAAGATGGGCGCTGCCGGTGCACGCGTCGTGATCGAAGATTTCCTCGACGGCGAGGAGGCGAGCTTCATCGTGATGGTCGACGGCCGTCACGCGTTGGCGCTGGCAACGAGCCAGGACCACAAGCGCCTGAAAGACGGCGACGTCGGGCCCAACACCGGCGGGATGGGCGCGTATTCCCCGGCGCCGGTGGTGACGCCCAGCGTGCATGCGAAAGTCATGCGCGAAATCATCAAGCCGGCGATTGCCGGCATGGAGCAGGACGGCGCGCCGTTCGTCGGATTTTTGTACGCGGGCCTGATGATAGGCAAGGACGGACAGGTGCGCGTGGTCGAATTCAACTGCCGGCTGGGCGACCCCGAAACGCAGCCGATCATCCTGCGCCTGAAAAGCGATCTCCTGACGCTGCTCGATCACGCGCTCGCCGGCACGCTCGACAAAGTCGAAGCCGAATGGGATACGCGCGCCGCGCTGGGCGTGGTGCTCGCAGCGCACGGTTATCCGGATGAACCGCGCAAAGGCGATGCGATCACGGGGTTGCCGGCGGCGGGCGACGATTACCACGTGTTTCACTCCGGCACTGCGCTGAACGGCAAGGCGGTCGTCGCGAACGGCGGCCGCGTATTGTGCGTGACGGCACTTGGCCACAACGTCAAGACGGCGCAAAAGCGCGCCTACGAAATCGCCGAGCCGATCCGCTTCGACGGCATGCAGATGCGCCGCGACATCGGATACCGGGCGACACAGAATCAGCGGCGCTGACGCGAGCAGACCCCGCGAGGGTGCATGCTAGAATGATTTTTCGATATGCCGTGCGCCGCAAGATCGTGTTGCATGGATCGCGCGCATCGTAAGAGGAGAATAATGCATGGCAAACGCTAGCCCGGCAAAAAGCCTGACGGTTCCCGCCAGCATGAAGGCGTGGGTGCTCGGCGATCCGGATGAATTAAAGCTCGTCGACAAACCCGTGCCGCAACCCGGCGCTGCGGAAGTGCTGGTGCGCATCGACGCCATCGCGGTGTGCGCGACCGATCTCGAAATCATCCATAGCGGGCCGCCGGCGCTGATCCAGGGCGGCGATCCGTTCAACAAGAATTTCACCCCGGGCCACGAATACATGGGGACCGTGGTCAAGCTCGGTCCGGGCGTCGACGAGTTCGAGATCGGCGACCGCGTGACGGTGGAAATCCACGCCGGCTGCGGGCGCTGCGAACGGTGCCGCGAGGGCATGTATACCGCGTGCACGAACTACGGCATGAATTACGGCGACCGCAACAAGGGGCACCGTGCGAACGGCTTCACCACCGACGGCGGATTCGCGCAATTCGCGGTGAACAACATCAATACGATGGTGCACGTGCCCGACGACATGAGCGACGAGGAAGCGACACTCGTCGTCACCGCCGGCACCGCGATGTACGGCCTGGACGTGATGGGCGGCTTGATCGCGGGCCAGACGGTGGTCGTGATGGGTCCGGGCCCGATCGGCCTGATGGGCGTCGGTGTCGCCAAGGCGCTCGGCGCGCAGCCGGTCATCCTGACGGGCACGCGCGACAACCGGCTGGAGATCGGCAAAAAGCTCGGCGCCGACCATGTTATCAACGTGCGCAAGGAAGACGCCGTCGACGCTGTCAAACGCATTACGCACGGCAAGGGCGCGCACTACGTGCTTGAATGCTCGGGCGCGCCTGATGCGGTGAACGAAGCGGCGCGCATGTTGAACCGCGGCGGTCGCATTTGTCTAGCCGCATTTCCGCACGAGCCGGCGCTCGTCGATGTCGCGTATCTCGTGCGCAACAACATTTATCTCTTTGGCATCCGCGGCGAAGGCAAAAGCGCGACGCATCGTGCGGCCGCGTTCATGGCGCAGAAGCGCTTCGA
>CAZEAX010000003.1:0-34516 GCA_964510405.1 uncultured Streptomyces sp.
CGGCGGAGGTCCGCCGGTGTCGACGCCGCTCGTACGCAGTTCATCCATGAATTTGCGCAGGGTCAGCCGCGCTTCGATATTGTCCTTGGTATAAATCTCGCCGCGCGGATCGATGACGCGCCCCCCCTTGTCGATCGCGGCCGCGGCGAGCGGAATGTCGGCGGTAATGACAATGTCGCCGGCGCGCAATTCCCCGGCTATTTTGTTGTCGGCCGCGTCGAAGCCGGCCGCCACCTGGATCGTGTTGATGTACGCCGACGGCGGCGTGCGCAACGGCTTGTTGGCAACGAGGGTCAACGCGACCTTCGTCCGCTCGGCGGCGCGGAACAGAATTTCCTTGATCGGGTTCGGACAGGCGTCGGCGTCGACCCAGATTCGCATGGCCGCATTATCGCAGACAACCCGGAACCGGACGCGTGAAACGGAAGCGGGCCGCGACTTAGACGCCGCGGCCCGCCATGCCGATACGATAAGTCGTTGCTGTCGCGCCGGTCAGTGACGATCGCGATAGTCGCGATATCCGCGATGCTCGCGAAATTCGTGATGGTCGCGGTAGAAATGACGGTCGAAGCGTTCATGCCGTTCAAACCAGCGCGGGTCGCCGTGGCGATAGACGACGGGTGAAGCATATACGGGCGCCGGCGCGACATACACCGGGGCGGGCGTACCGAACTCGAAGAACACGTCAACGCCGGCGAATGCCGGTGCGGCTGCAAGCAAACCTGTCAGTGCGGCAATTCCCAGAATGCGTTTCATGATTTTTCTCCTCATGTGCCTGCCCTCTTGCGAAGGCCGAGACTCAAATGCGTGCAATCCACGCACCCTCATTAACGCACGACCGCCGCGAAAAGCTATTGCAGCGCGGTTAAGGATTGTGTCTGTTTGTAACGCGCGCGCCGGCACACAGACCCGGAAAAGGGCGCCTGCGCCGCCGGGTTATTTTTTGGCCGGCATGAGGTCCGTGCACACGCCTTCGTAGACTTCCGCGGCCATGCCCATCGATTCGCCGAGCGTCGGGTGCGGATGTATGGTCTTGCCGATATCGACGGCGTCGGCGCCCATTTCGACGGCCAGCGCCAGTTCGCCGATCAGGTCGCCCGCATGCGTGCCGACAATGCCGCCGCCGAGCAGGCGATGCGTGGCGTGGTCGAAGATCAGCTTGGTGAAGCCTTCGTCGCGCCCGTTCGCGATCGCGCGGCCGCTCGCTGCCCACGGAAATTTGCCGACGCCGATTTTGACGCCCTGCTTCTTGGCGTCGTCCTCGGTCAGTCCTACCCAGGCGACTTCGGGGTCCGTGTAGGCCACGGATGGAATCACGCGCGCGTCGAAAAACGACTTCTGGCCTGCCGCCGCCTCGGCGGCGACGTGACCTTCGTGCACCGCTTTGTGCGCGAGCATGGGCTGGCCGACGATGTCGCCGATCGCGTAGATGTGCGGCACGCTGGTGCGCATCTGCTTGTCGACGGCGATATAGCCGCGCTGATCGACCGCAATGCCCGCCGTCTCGGCGCCGATTTTCCGGCCGTTCGGGCCGCGGCCGACGCCGACCAGCACCAGGTCGTACAACTGCGGTTCGGCCGGCGCCTGCTCGCCTTCGAATTTGACCTTGATGCCCTCGGGGGTCGCTTCGACCGCGACGGTTTTGGTTTTGAGCATGACCTTGTCGAAGCGCGCGGCATTGAACTTGCGCCAGACGTTTACGAGATCGCGGTCGGCGCCCTGCATCAGGCCGTCGAGCATTTCGACGACCTCGATGCGGCTGCCGAGCGTTGAGTAAACGGTCGCCATTTCAAGCCCGATGATGCCGCCGCCGATGACCAGCATGCGTTTCGGAATGGCGGGCAACGTGAGCGCGCCGGTCGAATCGACGATGCGCGGATCGTCGGGTACGAACGGCAGCCGTACCGGCATGGAGCCCGCCGCAATGATCGCCTGCTTGAATCGCACGACGGCTTTTTTGCCCGTCTTGTCCTGGCCGTCGCCCTGGGTGACTTCGACTTCGAGATGGTGCGGGTCGAGAAAGTGCCCATACCCGCGCACGACGTTGACTTTGCGCGCCTTGGCCATCGCGGCCAGCCCGCCGGTGAGTTTGCCCACGACTTTCGTTTTGTGCGCGCGCAATTTGGCGAGATCGACCGCCGGCTTGCCGAAGGCAACACCCAGGTCGGCGAAATGTGCCGCTTCGTCCACGACCGCAGCGACATGCAACAGCGCCTTCGATGGAATGCAGCCCACGTTGAGGCACACGCCGCCGAGCGCTGTGTAACGTTCGACCAAAACCGTCTGCATCCCGAGATCGGCCGCGCGAAACGCGGCGGAATAGCCGCCAGGTCCCGCGCCAAGCACCAACACATCGCATTCGATGTCGGCCACGCCCGCGAACGTGGAGGCCGCTGGCGCAACCGCGGCCGGTGCGAAGGGTGGCAGCTCGGCGGGCTTCGCTGCAGCGGGTGCCGGCGCCGGCTCGGATGATGCCGCGGCATCAAGAGTCAACACGAGCGTGCCCTGGGAAACCTTGTCGCCGACTTTGACCTTGATCTCTTTGACGACGCCGGCGGCCGGCGACGGCACTTCCATCGTCGCCTTGTCGGATTCGAGCGCGAGCAGCGGATCTTCCGGCTGTACGAGGTCGCCGGGCTTGACCAGGATTTCGATGACCGGAATATTTTTGAACTCCCCGATATCGGGGACTTTGACTTCAACGATGTTGCTCATTGCAGGAATCCTTTAAGCCGCGGGCACGCCTGAGCGCAGAAAAATTCCGAGTATGTAAAGTGAAGCGACAATGACGCCGCGCGCCGGCGCATTTATGTTCTGACCTGGCCTTCGCCGTAGACGACCCATTTCAACGAAGTCAGTCCTTCGAGGCCGACCGGCCCGCGCGCGTGCAGCTTGTCGGTCGAAATGCCGATTTCGGCGCCCAGCCCGTATTCGTAACCGTCGGCGAAGCGCGTCGACGCGTTGACGATCACGGAACTCGAGTCGACTTCGCGCAGAAAGCGGCTTGCGCGCGTCGCGTCTTCGGTCACGATCGCGTCGGTGTGCTGCGAGCCGTAGCGCGCGATGTGGTCCATCGCCTGCTCGATGCCGTCGACCACGCGCACGGCGAGGATGGGCGCGAGGTACTCGGTATACCAATCTTCCTCGGTCGCCGCCTTGATGCCCGGCACGAGCTTGCGCGTTGCGTCGTCCCCGCGCAATTCGATGCCCTTGTCCCGGTAGATTTGTGCGAGCCGCGGCAGCACGCGATCGGCGATGCCGCGCGCGACGAGCAGCGTTTCCATCGTGTTGCAGGTACCCAGGCGCTGCGTCTTGGCGTTGTCCGCGATGCGGACCGCCTTGTCGATGTCCGCCTTGTCGTCGATATAGACGTGACACACGCCATCCAGATGCTTGATCATCGGGATGCGCGACTCCTGCATCACGCGCTCGATCAGGCTTTTGCCGCCGCGCGGCACGACGATGTCGACATAGTCGTTCATGCGCAGCAGTTCGCCGACCGCGGCGCGGTCGGTGGTTTCGATGATCTGCACCGCGGTTTCGGGCAGGCCGGCGGCCTTAAGACCCGCATGCACGCAGGCGGCGATGGCCTGATTGGAGTGCAGCGCTTCCGAGCCGCCGCGCAGAATGCACGCATTGCCCGCCTTCAGGCAAAGTCCCGCGGCATCCGCCGTGACGTTGGGGCGCGATTCGTAAATGATAGCGATCACGCCGAGCGGCACGCGCATGCGGCCGACCTTGATGCCGGACGGCTGCACTTTCAATTCGCTGATTGCACCGATCGGATCGGGCAGGTCCGCGATCTGGCGCAGGCCGTCGGCCATGTCGGCGATGCTTTTCGCGGTCAGCGTCAGGCGGTCGATCAACGGCGCGTCCAGTTTTTTTGCGCGCGCGGCGTTGAGATCCAGCGCGTTCGCGGCGAGCAGGCGCTCGACGTCGCGCTCGATCGCCTGCGCGGTCAGCGTCAACGCCCGGTTCTTGGTCGCGGTGTCGGCTTTCGCCACGAGACGCGAGGCGTCCCGGGCCTGTTTGCCGACGGTGACCATGTAGCTCTGGATGTCCATGGGCCAAATATATCGCGAAACTAGGCGGCCTTGGCGCGCTTGCGGGAAAAGCGCAGGCCCAGCTGCAGCAATTCATCCCACACGTCGCCGCGCGCGAGCCCCTTGATCATGCGGTCGATCCGCGCGGCGTGGACGAGCGCTGTTTCGACCTGCGTGGCGGTGTAGCGCCCGACATTGCGCTCGACGACTTGCTGGCGCGGGCCCCAGATGCGCGCGTCGCGCAGCGCCTGTTGCAACGGACGTCCGCCCGCGAGTCCCGCGAGCACGCGGCCGACGGCGCGGATTTCTTCGGTGATCGACCACAGTATCAACGGCGGCGCGGCACCCTCGCCTTGAAGTCCGTCGAGCACGCGCGCGAGATGCAACGCATCGCCCGACAGCACGATGCCGCCGAGATCGAACACGTCGAACCGCGCGACGTCCAGCACCGAGTCCTTGATCTGATCGAATGACAGCGCGCCGGGCGGGAACAGCAGGGCCAGTTTCTGCACTTCCTGATACGCGGCGAGCAGGTTGCCTTCGACTTTGTCGGCGATGAACTCGAGTGTTTCGCCGTCCGCGGTTTGTTCCTGCGCTTTCAGACGCGTCGCGAGCCACGCGGGCAGTTTGTCACGCTTGACCTGGGCGGCCTCGACCATCACGCCGGCCGCCTCGAGCGCGCCGAACCACGCGCCTTTTTGCGCGCGCCAGTCGACGACGGGCAGCGCGATCAAGGTGACCGTGTCCGGCGGCAGGTCCGCGGCGTATTCCTGCAGCGCCTGGCTGCCATCGTTGCCGGGCTTGCCGCTTGGAATGCGGATTTCCAGGAGGCGCTTGGTTGCGAACAGCGACTGCGAGTGCCCGCTGATTCTGAGTTGCGACCAATCGAAGTGTTGCTCCGCGGTCAGCACTTCGCGTTCGGCGTGGCCTTCCTCGCGCGCACGCGTGCGGATGCGGTCGGCGGCTTCGAGTGCCAGCAGCGGTTCGTCGCCGTACACGATGTACAGCGGCGCAAGCGCACGCTTAAGATTTTGCGCGAGTTGTTCGGTGGTTATGCGCACGGTAGGGTGAGGTCGCGCGGAATCCGCAATTCCGGCTTAGCGCGTATCCGGCGTATCTGCGTCCGGCCGCGCCACCTGCAGGCGGCGCACGACCTGCTGGACGGCGTCGGTCTGCATGTCGCGGTAGAGCAGCGCTTCCTCCTGCTCTTTGCCGAGCACGTCGGTATCGCTGTAGAGCAAATCGCGTTTAAGCAGGATTTCGTTGGGCCCGATCAACTCCTTGCCGGTCTTGGTCGTGAGGCGGAAATTGACGCGATAGCGCAGCTGCAGTTCCTGCACGCGCCCGGCCGCCGACAGCGACAGGATCGAGCGCTCGCGCACTTCGGCCAGAATCTGCAAAGTGACGTCTGCCTCCTTGGGATTGGTCATGATGCGCGTTTTGCTGCCGGCTTTTATCGCGCGCGCGAGCGGCGTGGCAAAAGCGGTCGAACCGGCAATGTACATCGATTCGAACGGCAGATCGGCCTGCCCGCGCAGGTGGAAGCCGCAGGAGGCGAGCAGCAGGGACGCGACAACAAGGATGAAGGATGAAGGATGAAGGATGAAGCTAAGACCCTGTTTCCCGGACGACTGTAGCTCGGCTTTAGTTTTCATCCTTCATCCTTCCGCCTTCATCCTTATATTGCAATCACACTACCACGTTTACCAGGCGGCCCGGCACCACCACGACTTTTTTCACCGGCTGGCCGCCGATGTGCTTCTGCACGTTGGCGTTCTGCATGGCAAGCGCTTCGATTTGCGCGCGGTCGGCATCCTTCGCGACGCGCATGTTGCCGCGCAGCTTGCCGTTGACCTGCAGCACGAGTTCGATTTCGTCGGCGACGAGCGCCTGTGCATCGGGTTCCGGCCACGGCGCGGTCAGGATATCCTTGCCGTAGCCGAGCTCGCTCCACAAAGCGTGCGCGACGTGCGGCGTGATCGGCGCCAGGAGGCGCAGCAGTATGCCCGTGCCTTCTTCCGCTATCGCATGCGCGGCGGACTGCGGGGATGCACTCTTCGCCTCCGGAACGCTTTCGAGCGCGTTGAGGATTTTCATCGCTGCCGAGACCACGGTATTGAACTGGAACTTGGCGAAATCGAACACCGCCTGCTTCAAAGCGGCGTGAATTTCGCGGCGCGACCGCTTGAGCTCTTCCGGCACCTTGGACCAGTCCATGTTGAGCCCGTGGCTGGCACCTATCGCTGCATGATGGTCGAATGCATATATCCACAGGCGCTTCAAGAACCGCGATGCGCCTTCGACACCGGCGTCGTTCCACAACAGCGTGTCTTCAGGCGAACTCGCGAACATCATGAAGAGCCGCGCGGTATCGGCGCCGTATTCTTCGATCAGCGATTGCGGGTCGACGCCGTTGTTCTTCGACTTCGACATCGTGCCGATGCCGCCGGATTCGACCGGCTGGCCGTCGGCCTTGAGTTTCGCGCCGGTGCGCTTTCCGTTCGCATCGACCGCGATTTCGACTTCCGCGGGATTGTAATAGGTGATGCGGCCCGCATCGGGCTTGCGGAAAAAAATTTCGTTCAGCACCATGCCCTGCGTCAGGAGTTTCGCGAACGGCTCGTCGAACTTGACCAGTCCCAGGTCGCGCATCGCCTTCGTCCAGAAGCGCGAATAGAGCAGATGCAATATCGCGTGTTCGATACCGCCGATGTACTGGTCGACCGGCAGCCAGTAGTTCACGCGCTGGTCGACCATCGTCTTGTTCTGACCGGCGCACGCGAAGCGAATGTAGTACCACGACGAATCGACGAACGTATCCATCGTGTCGGTTTCGCGCTTGGCCGGCTTGCCGCATTTAGGGCACGTGCAGTTGACGAAGTCGGCAAGTTTGTTGAGCGGATTGCCGCTGCCGTCGGGCACGCAATCCTCGGGCAGCACGACGGGCAGTTGGTCGTCGGGCACCGCCACGTCGCCGCACGCGGCGCAATGGATGAGCGGAATCGGCGTGCCCCAGTAGCGCTGGCGCGATATGCCCCAGTCCCTGAGACGCCACATGATCTGCTTTTCACCCAGGCCCCTGGCTGCGAGATCGGTGGCGATTGCGTCCACCGCGGCCGCGTAGTCGAGTCCGTCATATTCGGCGGAGTGGACGCAAACGCCATGCTCTGCGTACGCCGGCTGCCATGCGTCCAGCGAATACGGTTTAGTGCCGGTCGCGATGACTTGTTTGATCGCGAGCCCGTATTTTTTCGCAAATGCGAAGTCGCGTTCGTCGTGTGCCGGAACACCCATCACCGCGCCATCGCCATAACCCATCAGCACGTAGTTGCCGACCCATACCTGGATTTTTTCGCCAGAAAGCGGATGCGTGACGAAAATGTCCGTCGGCATGCCCTTCTTTTCCATGGTCGCCAGATCGGCTTCGATCACGCTGCCGTGCTTGCACTCGTCGATGAATACAGCGAGCTTTGGATTGTTTTTGGCAGCGTGCGCGGCGAGCGGGTGTTCGGCAGCGACGGCGCAGAACGTCACGCCCATGATGGTGTCGGCGCGTGTCGTGAACACCCACAGCTTTTCCTCTTTGCCATTCAGCGTGTACGGAAACGCGAAGCGCACGCCGGTGCTTTTGCCGATCCAGTTCGCCTGCATCGTCTTCACGCGGTCGGGCCACCCGGGCAGCGTGTCGAGCGCAGCGAGCAGTTCGTCGGCGTATTTCGTGATCGCCATATAGTACATCGGGATTTCGCGCTTCTCGACGAGCGCGCCGGTGCGCCAGCCGCGGCCGTCGATCACCTGTTCGTTGGCGAGCACGGTTTGATCGACCGGGTCCCAGTTCACGGTCCCGGTTTTCTTGTAGACGAGACCTTTTTCGAGCAGGCGCAGAAAGAGCCACTGGTTCCAGCGATAGTAGTCGGGCTGGCAGGTCGCGAGTTCGCGTTCCCAGTCGATCGCGAAACCGAGCGAGACGAGCTGCTTTTTCATGTACGCGATGTTGTCGTACGTCCACTTCGCCGGCGGCACCCGATTGGCCATCGCCGCATTTTCCGCAGGCAGTCCGAACGCATCCCATCCCATCGGTTGCAGCACGTTGAATCCGCGCATGCGGTGATAGCGGGAGAGCGCATCGCCTATGGTATAGTTTCGCACGTGCCCCATATGCAGTTTGCCGGATGGATAGGGGAACATCGACAGGCAGTAATACTTGGGTTTGCCGGGCGTCTCGAGGGCGCGAAACGAGCGCTGTTCGGTCCAGAATTGCTGGGCGTCGCGCTCGATTGCGTGGGGGTTGTACTTGTTCTGCATACGGATCTGCGAATGCGGCAAAGACGCGGATTATACCCGCACCGCACCGGAAATCCCCCGGTCCGCGTGCCGCATGGGTAACCGGAAAATCAAGGAGGCCGCAATGAAAATAAAAATGCTCGTGTCAATAGTGCTGGTGCTGACGGCAGGCTGCGCGTTCGCCGTCGCCGCCAACGCCGCCGGTGTGAAACCCGTCATCGTGGTCGAAAGCGTGCAGATGCCGGCGTGGGTCGAGCGCGCCAGCGGCGCGCGCGACGCGCTGACGCTGGGCAACTCGCTCAGCAACAAGGAGCGCGTCATCACGGGCCCCGGCGCGCGCGCGTTGTTGCGGCTTGCCGATGGCAGCCTCGTCAAGCTCGGCGAGAACGCGACACTGGCTCTCGACGACCTTGGCACGCGAAAGTTCAAGTTGAAAGAAGTCGTCACCGCGTCGCTTGACGTGTTGCGCGGCGCATTCAGATTCACGACCCAGGCGCTCTCGAAATTCCGGGGCGAGCGCGATGTCAAGGTCAGAGTAGTGACGATCACTGTCGGCATTCGCGGAACCGATTTGTGGGCCAAAGCGGATGCGGCGAAGGACGTTGCATGCCTGATCGAAGGCAAAGTCGACGTGACCCGCGGCGACCAGGCGTTCACGCTGGATCAGCCGATGTCGTTTTACGTGGCGCCCAAAGACAAACCGGGCGAACCGGTCGGGACGGTGTCGAAGGAGCAATTCGACAAATGGGCGCAGGAGACCGACATTGCCGCAGGAGCGGGCGCGCTGCGCAAAAGCGGCAAGTGGCGCGTGTATCTCGCCGACGCGAACGACCAGAACGCGGCGCTCAAAACGTACGATCAGTTGCGCAATGCCGGATATGCGGCGGAAATCCGGCCGGTGACCAGTGAAGCCGGGGTCAACTATCGCGTGCGGATTTCCCATCTCGCGACGAAAGAGGAAGCCGCGAAGCTCGGCGCGAAGCTGAAGGACCAGATGGGTTTCGCCGAGCCCAAGGTTTCAAAGTAGTTCCGCGCTTGCTCGAACGACGGCCGGCCGCGTGCCGGCCGTCGTGTTTTCGGCGACATGCCCGTGGCGCTGTCCTATAATCGGTCCGTTTCCAGAACGCCATCCATGTCGTCGCCTTCATTTCTCGCCGGTCTCAACGAGCCCCAACTCGAAGCTGTAACGCTGCCGCACCAGTCGGCGCTGATCCTGGCCGGCGCCGGCAGCGGCAAAACGCGCGTGCTGACCACGCGCATCGCGTGGTTGATCCAGACCGGACAGGCGAGCCCCGCCGGCCTGCTCGCCGTCACGTTCACCAACAAGGCCGCGAAGGAAATGCTCGCGCGTATATCCGCGATGCTGCCGATCAACACGCGCGGCATGTGGGTCGGCACTTTTCACGGCCTGTGCAACCGCATGCTGCGTGCGCATTACCGCGAAGCGGGGCTGCCGCAGCTCTTTCAGATTCTCGACAGCCAGGACCAGCTGGCGCTCATCAAGCGCATGATGAAGGCCGCCAACGTCGACGAGGAAAAATTTCCGGCGCGCCAGATCGCTTGGTACATCAACAGCCACAAGGAAGCCGGCAAGCGTGCGAACGACGCGGACGACTACGACGGTTTCACGCGGCGCCTGAAGGAGCTCTACGCGGTCTACGACGAGCAATGCCAGCGCGAAGGCGTGGTCGATTTCTCGGAACTGCTGCTGCGCTGTTACGAATTGCTGTCGAAGAACGAAATTCTGCGCGACCACTACCGCGGCCGCTTCCGCCATATCCTGGTCGACGAATTCCAGGACACCAACCGGCTGCAATATCTATGGCTGCGCCTCCTGGCGGGCAAGGACAACGCGATTTTCGCGGTCGGCGACGACGACCAGTCGATTTACGCGTTCCGCGGCGCGTCCGCCGCCAACATGCAGGACCTGCAAAAGGATTTTGCGGTCGAGAAAGTGATCAAGCTCGAGCAGAATTACCGCTCGCACGGCCACATTCTCGATGCCGCCAACGCGCTGATCGACCACAATCGCAAGCGCCTGGGCAAGAACCTGTGGACCGCCGAGGGCAAGGGCGAGCCGTTGCGCGTTTACGAGGCGGGCAGCGATATCGACGAAGCGAGCTTCATCGTCGACGAGGTAAAGTCGTTGCATCACGAGGGTCTGCGGCTCTCTGAAATCGCGTTGCTGTACCGCTCGAATGCGCAGTCGCGCGTGCTCGAGCACGCATTGTTTAATGCGGGCATGTCCTACCGCGTGTATGGCGGACTGCGGTTTTTCGAGCGCCAGGAAATCAAGCATGCGCTCGCCTACCTGCGGGTGCTGGCGAGCGACGAGGACGACGGGGCACTGCTTCGCATCATCAATTTTCCGACGCGCGGCATCGGCAACCGCGCGCTCGAGCTATTGCAGGACGCGGCCAAGAGCCGTGGCGTCAGCCTGTGGACGGCGGCGAAGGAAAAAGCGCTCGCGGCAGGCGCGCGGGAAGAAGCGGGAATGCCGAAGAAAGGCGTCGATGCGTTCGTCGCGCTGATTGCGGGCATGCGCGCGGCGTGCGCGGGGTTGCCGCTGCCCGAGATCATCGAACACGTGATCGAGCACAGCGGGCTCAAGGCTTTTTATGCGAAAGAGCGTGAGGGCGCCGACCGGCTCGAAAACCTGGACGAATTGATCAATGCCGCGGCGGGCTTCATTGCCGACGAAGCGCAGGACGACAGGAGCCTGACCGGATTTCTCGCCCATGCCGCGCTCGAAGCGGGCGACAACCAGGCGCAGGCCGGCGCCGACGCGCTGCAGTTGATGACGGCGCATTCGGCGAAAGGCCTCGAATTCCACAGCGTGTTCATCAGCGGGCTCGAGGAAGGTCTGTTCCCGCACGAGAACAGCCTGTCCGAGGCCGACGGCAAGGAGGAAGAGCGCCGGCTCATGTACGTGGCGCTTACGCGCGCGCGGCGGCGCCTGTATCTGTCGTTCGCGCAAAGCCGCATGTTGCACGGCCAGACGCGTTACAACATCGCCTCGAGTTTTTTCGGCGAAATTCCGGACGTGCTGTTGAAACGCATCAATCGCGCCGGCGCTTACGCGTCGCTTGCGCCGGCAGTGCGCGAATCCCGCGGCGGTTATGCCGTGATCGAACGCGCGAGCGTGATCGTGGAGGCGGCGTCGCCGTGGCGCATCGGCCAGAACGTTACGCATCCCAAGTTTGGCGCCGGCGTGATCGTGAATGCCGAGGGCCGCGGCAGCGATGCCCGGGTGCAGGTCAACTTCCATCGCAATGGAACGAAGTGGCTCGCGCTCGAATACGCGAAGCTGAGCGCCGCCTGACCGGTCAGCCGGGAGCGGCGGGCGCTTGAGGTTCCGCGACGAAGATATCGCGATAACTCGCGTAAAGCGAGGGCACCAGCACCGGCGCCATGAGCCAGATGCCCATGTCCGGCTGGCGGGTGAGCGCCATGCCGATTTGCATCATGACAAACAACGGCCCGAGCACCGCGACGATGTAGACGAGCAGCGGCAGGATATTGCGCAGGCACGCCCACAAGCTCAGGACCAGCGCACGCACCGGTCTCGCGTCGTCGAAGAACACGAGCATGGGCGCAAACCATACGGCGAGCATGACCGGCAGCGCGACGCCGAGGCCGACGAACACGCTCAACAGCAGGCGCGGCGCCGCCACTCGCATCGCGGCCACCGTTTCATCGGTGATCGCGCCCGTGCTCATCGTCTGCACGATGTCGGATAACGCAGCGCCCGCCACCGTCGTCATCGCGACCAGCATCAGAAAATGTCCCAACAATGAAACGCCGCCGATTGTGACGAGGTGACCCGCGTTTTTGAGAAACCCGCTGGCGAGATAGCCGAACCGCAACGGCTTGCCCTGTTCGAGCGCTTGCGCGCCGTGGATCAAGCCGGCCAGAACATTGGGCGTCACCAGCACGACGATCAGGCCCACATAGGGAATCGCGAGCAGCAGCCGGCTGCCGACGAATAAAATCGCGATCAACAGCAGCCACTGCGCGGGGTCCTTGCGGAAAATCGCGAGGCCCTGCGTGAGCCAGCGCCAGCCGTTCGCCGCGTCCACTGTCCGGATCTGCATGGTCAGCCCAGCAGCCTGGCGAGTTCGGCAGGGTGCGCGATATGCTGCCCGAGCATGCGCTGAAAATAGGCCGGGTCTTTCGCGTGCACGAGTGCGCCCGGCCGCGGCAGATGGAAATCATAGAGCCGCGACACCCAGAAGCGCAGCGCGCCGGCGCGCAGCATTTGCGGCCAGGCGGCATGCTCGGCGGCGGTGAATGGACGCACGCGATTGTACTCGGCGAGCAGTGCGTGGGCGCGTTGCGCGTCGAGCGCGGGTTCCGGCGTGCAACACCAGTCGTTGACGGTGATTGCGACGTCGTAAAGCAGCGCGTCGGTGCACGCGAAATAGAAATCGATGATGCCGCCGACGCGCGCGCCGTCCCACAGCACGTTGTCGCGAAAAAGATCGGCATGGATCGCGCCGCGCGGCAACTCGTCGTGACGATGCTGCGCCTGGAAGCGGATTTCAGAGGCCAGCAGGTCGGCGGCGTTTGCGTCGAGGAAAGGCGTGACCGCAGGTGTTGCCGCCTCCCACCACTGCGGACCGCGCGGGTTCGGCATGCTGGCAGTGTAGCTAAGACCCGCCAGATGCATTTCGGCGAGCAGGCTGCCGATGGTCGCGCAGCGAGACGCGTCGACTGCGCCCAAGTCGGCGCCGGGCACGCAGGTGAAAATGCTCGCCGGCTTGCCGTTCAATTCGCTCAAGACCTGGTTGCCGAGATTGGCGATCGGCTGCGGGCAGGGTATGCCGTGCGCGGAGAGATGCGTCATCAGATTCATGTAGAACGGCAGCTCGTGCGCCTTGAGTTTCTCGAAGAGCGTCAGCACGTAACGGCCGTGCGTCGTGGTGACGAAATAATTGGTGTTTTCGATGCCGGCGGCGATGCCCTCGAGGCGGACCAGGGCGCCGATCGAATAATTCCTGAGCCACGCCGTGAGTTCTTCCGGTGTGACGACGGTGAATACGGACATGGATTAGCTATCAGTTTCCGCCGTTATCGCCGCTCCCGCGCGGCTGTGCCGCGGAGAGGCCGAGCCGACAGCCGGGTGCTACCTCACCAGGAATGTATCACCCACATCGGCGGGCGCAGGCCGAAGTCGAAAGTCTCCTGGCGCGTCATCTTGCCATCGCCTTTTTCGTCGATCAGGTAATAAGGCCGGCCGCTCGCGGGCGTCACCTTGAGCATGTACAGCTTGCCGCCCACGCGGTATTCCTCGACCGTGTCGGTGCCGCGCTTCAGGATCGTGACTTGCGGTTCGAGCGCGGGATCCAGTTCCTGGCCGGGCGGCGGCGGCGGCGGGTCGGGGATGGGTTGCAGATTGCCGGGCCGGTCGGCCCCCATGGCGGGCAGCGCAGCGCAGAGGAGCAGGATGGCAAAGAGGTTACGCATAACGATTCCGCATGATGATTCCTTATGGCCGGTGCGTCTTATTATCGGCTTTTCGGGCGCAAATATAAAGCCGAGGATTTCAGCGCGGCGATCCGCGCAAAGCGGGGGCGGCGTGAACACTTTTCAATCGGCGTTTTCACAACGTCAGCAGGGATTCGCGCTCCGCTTCGGCCGGCGGGAAACCGCGTTTTTCGTAATAGTCGAATATCGTATCCACCACGTGTTGCGGATCATCGACGAGTTGCAGCAGGTCCATATCGCCGGGCGCGATCATGTTCTCGGCGACGAGCCGGTCGCGCAACCAGTCGACCAGCCCGCGCCAGAACGGCGTGTGCACGAGGATGATCGGCATTTGCTGGATCTTGCCGGTTTGCACGAGGGTCAGCGCCTCGAGCAATTCGTCGAGCGTGCCGAAGCCGCCGGGCAGCACGACGTATGCGGTTGAAAAGCGCACGAACGTGACCTTGCGCGCGAAGAAATGGCGGAACGACAGGCTGATGTCCTGAAACGTATTGGGAAATTGCTCGCGCGGCAATTCGATATTGAGGCCGACGGCCGCGGACTTGCCGAAATAGGCGCCCTTGTTGAACGCCTCCATCATGCCGGGGCCGCCGCCGGATATCACGCTGAAACCGGCGTCGGACAGGCGGCGCGCAATCTGCTCGCCGAGCGCGAAGTACGGATGGTCGGCGGGCACGCGCGCGCTGCCGAACATGCTGACAGCGGGCTGGATGTTGCCGAGACGTTCGGTCGCCTCGAAGAATTCTGACATAATGCCGAACATGCGCCACGATTCGCGCGCCGGTCCTGCGGATTCGGTGGTCAGGCGCGGCGGAACTTTGTTGGGCTGGCTCATGTTCGACTCCTCTTTTTCCGTGATTTCCGGGCGCTGACGCGCAATGACAAAAACCCTGCTGCTCGTTGACGGTTCGTCGTACTTGTACCGCGCGTTTCACGCGATGTCGCAGTCGGACTTGCGCAACAGTCGCGGCGAACCGACCGGCGCAATCTACGGCGTGCTCAACATGCTGCGGCGGCTGCATAAGGATATCCCTTCCGATTATAGCGCGTGCGTTTTCGACGCCAAGGGCAAGACATTTCGCGAAGAAGTCTATCCCGAGTACAAGGCGAACCGGCCGTCGATGCCCGACGACCTCGTGCAGCAGATCGAGCCGCTGCACGCGGCGATCCGCGCCATGGGCTGGCCGTTGTTGATGGTGGAGGGCGTCGAGGCCGACGACGTGATCGGCACGCTCGCGGTTGACGCGCAGAAGCGCGGCATGCGCACCGTGATTTCGACCGGCGACAAGGACATCACCCAGCTCGTCAATCCGCTGGTGACGCTCGTCAACACGATGTCGAACGAAACGCTCGACGAAGCCGGGGTTGAAAAGAAATTCGGCGTCAGGCCGGAGCGTATCACCGATTATCTGGCGCTCACCGGCGACGCGGTCGACAACGTGCCGGGAGTCGAGAAAGTGGGCCCCAAGACCGCCGTCAAGTGGCTTACGCAGTACGGCACGCTCGACAACATCATCGCGCATGCCGGCGAAATCGGCGGCGTCGTCGGCGAGAATCTGCGCAAGGCGCTCGATTGGCTGCCGCAGGCGCGCGCGCTCTTGACGATCAAGTGCGACGTCAAGCTGCCGGTCAAGCCCGAAGACCTGGCGCACGACAGGCATGATGAAGCCAGGCTCGCGGAGCTCTATGACCGCTTCGAATTCAAGACCTGGCGGCGCGAGTTGAATGTCGCAGGTAGCGCGCCGGCTGCCGCAGAACCAGCCGAGACGCCGGCGCCGGCCGCAACAGTGGCGGCACCCGCGAATACCCGGCGCAATTACGAAACGATCTTGACCGAAGCCCGGCTCGACGCGTGGCTTGCGCGCGTCACGGCGGCGGAACTCACCTGCCTCGATACCGAAACCACGAGCCTCGATCCGATGCAGGCGCGTCTCGTCGGCATGTCTTTCTCGGTGGAGCCCGGACATGCGGCGTATTTGCCGCTCGCCCACGTTTACGCCGGCGCGCCCGCGCAGCTTGCGCTCGACGCGGTGCTCGCGAAGCTCAAGCCGTGGCTCGAAGACGCGACCCGCCCGAAGCTCGGGCAGAACCTCAAGTACGACATGCATATCCTCGCCAATCACGGCGTCGAGCTCGCGGGCATCGCGCACGACACGCTGCTGCAGTCCTATGTGGTGGAGAGCCACAAGCCCCACGACATGGACACCATGGCCGAGCGTCACCTCGGCGTCAAAACGATTACGTTCGAAGAAGTATGCGGCAAGGGCGCAGGCCAGATCTGTTTCGATCAGGTCTCGCTCGAGCGTGCGACCGAGTACGCGGCCGAAGACGCCGACATTACACTGCAGTTGCATCACGCGCTCTATCCGCAGATCGAAAGCGATGCCAAGCTCAAGCGGATCTATTGCGAGATCGAAATGCCGGTGATGCCGGTATTGCAGACGATGGAACGCAACGGCGTGCTGCTCGATGTCGCGCTGCTCGATGCGCAAAGCCGCGAACTCGGCGCGAAAATGATGGAGCTCGAGGCGGCCGCGCACAGGCAGGCGGAGCAGCCGTTCAACCTGAATTCGCCCAAGCAGATCCAGGAGATATTGTTCGGCAAGCTCGCGATCAAACCCGTGAAGAAAACGCCGTCGGGCGCGCCGTCGACGGATGAAGACGCGCTGGCGCAACTGGCGCTCGACCACCCGCTGCCCAAGCTCCTGCTCGAATACCGGGGCATCGCCAAGCTCAAATCGACTTATACGGACAAGCTGCCGCGCATGGTCAATCCGCGCACCGGCCGCGTGCACACGAACTATGCGCAAGCGGTCGCGATCACGGGACGGCTCGCGAGCAACGATCCCAACCTGCAGAATATTCCGGTGCGCACCGTCGAAGGCCGCCGCATCCGCCAGGCGTTCATCGCGCCGCCCACCAGCCATATTGTCTCGGCGGACTATTCGCAAATCGAGCTGAGGATCATGGCGCACATCTCGCGCGATGCCAGCCTGTTGAAAGCGTTCGCGGCGGGCGAGGACATCCATCGCGCGACCGCGGCGGAAATTTTCAGCCTCGAACCGTCCGCGGTCGACAGCGAGCAGCGGCGCTATGCGAAGGTCATCAATTTCGGCTTGATTTACGGGATGTCGGTTTACGGTCTTTCCGGTCAGCTCGGCATCGAGCGCGCGGCCGCGCAACAATACATGGACCGCTATTTCGCGCGTTATCCCGGAGTCGCCGACTACATGCGTGAGACGCGCGAAAAAGCGCGCGAGCAGGGTTACGTCGAAACCGTGTTCGGTCGGCGGCTATGGCTGCCGGAAATCCGTTCCAGCAACGGTGCACGCCGGCAGGGTGCGGAACGCGCCGCGATCAATGCGCCGATGCAGGGCACGGCCGCGGACCTGATCAAGCTCGCGATGATCGCCGTCCAGCACTGGCTCGAAAAGGACCGCTTGAAGTCGATGCTCATCATGCAGGTGCACGACGAGCTCGTGCTCGAAGTGCCGGATAGTGAAATCGATCTCGTTAAAACCAGGCTGCCGGAATTGATGGCGGGCGTTGCGCAGCTCGCGGTTCCGCTAGTCGTCGATGTTGGCGTCGGCCCGAACTGGGATAAAGCACACTGAGAGCGCACTAATCGAAACATTTCGAGCGGCATGAAGGGCGGAGCGAGCGCAGGATGCCTGATCACTGGAACAAACACGCGCAGCAATGGCAATGGATAGCCAGCCCGCTGCGGCCGGCGCCTGAAGATATCCAACTGCTCAAGGCCGCGCTGCGCCGCTGGCACGCCGCGATTTCGCGGCCTTCACTCCAGGCAGTGTTGCTCGGCGTAACTCCTGAAATTGCGTTGATGGAGTGGCCGCGCGGCACGCGACTCGTAGCGATCGACCGCAGTAAAGCGATGATCCGCGCGATCTGGCCGGGTGCGCAACTCGGACATGCTGCGCTCTGCGCGGAATGGTCCAACCTGCCGCTGCCGCCGGCATCGGAGGACATCGTCGTCGGCGACGGCTGTTTCAGCACGTTGGTGACGCGCGATGAATATCGAGCGGCCGTGCGCGCGGTGCGGCGGATACTGCGCGGCGGCGGAATTTTCCTGATGCGGTTTTTCATCCGTCCCGATGTGGCGGAACCGGTCGACCGCGTGTTCGATGACTTGCTGAACGCGCGCATCGGTAATTTTCACGCGTTCAAATGGCGGCTCGCGATGGCGCTGCACGGCAGTCTCGACGAAGGTGTAAGGCTCGCCGACATCTGGGACGCATGGCATTCGGCGGTAGCCGAGCCCGCGGAACTCGCGGCCCGGCTCAACTGGCCGTTGCCTGCGGTGCTGACCATCGACGCTTATCGCGGCGTGGCGACGCGCTATACGTTTCCAACGCTGACCGAAGCGCGCGCGGCGATGAATGATGCGTTCGAGGAAACCGCGTGCCGGTTTCCGCATTACGAGTTGGGCGAGCGGTGTCCGACGCTCGCATTGCGGCCGCGCGCGTCGTGACCGCCGGATTTTGCGCGCGCCTTCGCCAATGAACGATGCGCCCGCCAGCATACTTTCCGGTTTGAACGGCATCGCCTGGCCGGCCGTGCCCAAGGCCCGCGGCGCGCTGCTGCTGTCCATGCTGTACCAGTTCGACCAGAGCCAGTGGTGGACAGCGGAGCAAATGCGCGAACACCAACTTGCGCAACTCGCGCATCTGCTGCGGCATGCGTACGACACGGTGCCATTTTATCGCCGGCGGTTTGACGCGATCGGTTTCCGTCCGGGCGCGCACGTGACGCCGGCGGAGTTTGTCGCTTTGCCGTTGTTGACGCGACGCGACGTGCAGAGCGCCGGCGCCACACTGCACGCATCGGCATTGCCGCCCGAATTCGGGAATGTCGTTGAGACGCAGACTTCCGGCTCGACGGGTGAGCCGGTCAAACTGCGCAACAGCGGCCTCGACCAGCTGCTGTGGGAGGTGATCACGTTGCGCGATCATCACTGGCATGCGCGTGACTTTGGCGGCAAGTTCGCGGCGATCCGCGTGTTTCTGCACGGTGGCGGTGGCGAGCCGCCGCATGGCACGCTCGTGAAAAACTGGGGCGCGCCGGCGGGCGAAATTTACGCGACGGGCCCGATGGCGCTCTTAAGTCTCACTGCCGACGTGGCGACGCAGGCGCGGTGGCTGCTGGAGCAAGACCCGGATTATCTGCTCACCTATCCGACCAATCTCGCGGCGTTGCTCGCGCATTTTTCAGGGCGCAGCGAGCGCCTGCCGCGATTGCGCGCCGTGCGCACCGTCGGCGAAACAGTGACTCCGGAATTGCGCGCGGCCTGCCTCGAAATGTGGGGCGCGCCGATCACCGATGTTTACAGTTCGCAGGAGCTGGGTTACATCGCGTTGCAATGCCCGGCGAGCAGGCAATATCACGTGATGGCGGAAAGCGTACTCATGGAAATTCTCGCTGCCGACGGCATGCCTTGCGCACCCGGCGAGGTGGGCCGCCTGGTAGTTACCAAGCTGCACAATTTCGCCAGCCCTTTGATCCGCTACGAACTGCGCGATTACGCCGAAGTTGGCACGCCGTGTCCCTGCGGACGCGGGCTGCCGACGATTGCACGCATCGTCGGTCGCAGCCGCAACATGCTGACGTTGCCGACCGGCGAGCAGCGTTGGCCGCTCGTCGGATTTAGTCGCTATCGCGATATCGCGCCGATCCGGCAGTATCAGCTGATTCAGCGCTCGTTGAACGACGTTGAAGTGAGGTTGGTCGTCGACCGCGCGCTGAGCGGCGACGAGGAGGCGCGCCTGGCCGCAGTGATCACTACGGCGCTCGACCATTCGTTCCGTTTGAGCTTTGTTTATTTGCGCGGCGAAATTCCGCGCGGGCCGGGCGGCAAGTTCGAGGAATTTATCTCGGAGTTGTAGGCGCAGATACGGCCCGTCAGTCCATCCAGTTCTTGGCATAGAACTCGCACACGACGCGTTTTTCGGCGTCGTATGCGAGGCCTTCGCCTTTTTTCAGGTCGGCGGCCGAAAAGGAGTGATGCTCGACGCCCAGGTGATCGACGAGCGTCTGGAACACGTCGTTGAGGCGCGCGTCGAGCGCGAACAGCCAGCAGTATTTGGAAAGCTGCCGCCGCTTGGTCGCTTCCTTGCCCAACGCCAGTAACGCCGCTTTGTAGCGCTCGAGCGGCTTGGCATCCTGTCCTGCGAACGAAAGCTCGACCGTGATCAGCAGATTGCCCTCGGCCGCGACGTTGGACGCTTTCCAGAGTTCCTTCTCGTCTACCGTGTGACCGACATAGAAGCGTGGCATGGCGGCTCTCTCCAGGTGGCGCCGGCTACTTCAGCGCACCGAAAACTTTTTGCACTATGCTGCTGGCGGCGCCGACGGGATCCTGGCGGATCGCCTTCTCCTCGTCGGCGATTATAGTGTACAGGCCGTCGAGCGACTTCTGCGTCACGTACTGCTCTATCGTCGCCTGGCTCGAGTCGACGAGACCCAGTTGCGCGCCCTTGCCGGCAATCGCATTGTATTTCTCGGCGAGCCCGACCCTGGCGGTCGCTTTTTTGACTACAGGTAAAAACTTTTTGCCGAGCGCATCGGATGTGGTGCGGCGAAAGTAGTCGGTGACCGATGTTTCGCCGCCCGTCAGTATGCCTTTGGCGTCCTGCACCGACATTTTCTTCACCGCGTCGACGAGCAGCGGTTTCGCTTCGGCCACGGCTGCTTCCGCAGCGCGGTTCATCGCGAGTTCGAGTTCTTCCGCCTGACGCTTCATACCCATGGCGCGCATAATCCCTTCGACCTTCTGCAAGGTTTCCGGCAATGGTATTTTCACTTTCGCATTGCCGAAAAAGCCGTTTTCGACGCCGAGTTTGCCGACCGCGGCCGTAGCGCCGTCGGTCAGCGCCTGCCGCAAACCCGAGACCGCGTCTTTGTTGGTGATGTCGGCCAGCCCCGCGGCCGAGGCGGACGTCGCGAGCAACACAGCGGCGATGAGGGCAAATGCGCGTTTCATAGGGGCCGTCTCCAGACAGTTGATTTAGCGCGTAACGCGTTACGCCACGCCGGCGTCGTGCGCCTGCTGGTCGGCGTGATAACTCGAGCGCACCATCGGTCCGCACGCGGCATGGGCGAAACCCAGCGCAGTCGCCGCACGCTCGAATTCCCTGAATATTGCGGGTTCGGCGTAACGCAGCACGGGCAGGTGGTGGGCGGACGGCTGCAGATACTGGCCGAGCGTCAGCATGTCCACGCCATGGGCGCGCAGGTCGCGCAGTACCTGCAGAATCTCGTCGTCGGTTTCGCCAATCCCGAGCATTAACCCGGACTTGGTCGGCACGAGCGGCAGACGCTTTTTGAATCCCTGCAGCAGCGCGAGCGAGTTTGCGTAATCTGCGCCGGGGCGCGCCTGCTTGTAGAGACGCGGCACGGTTTCAAGATTGTGATTCAACACGTCGGGCGGCTCGGCAGCAAGAATTTCGAGCGCGATATCGAGGCGCCCGCGAAAATCCGGCACCAGCACTTCGATACGGGTGGCCGGCGAGAGCTCGCGCACGGCCTTGATACACGCGGCGAAATGCGCGGCGCCGCCGTCGCGCAGATCGTCGCGGTCGACGCTGGTAATGACGACGTAGCGCAGCTTCAGCGCGGCGATGGTGGTCGCAAGATTCGCCGGTTCGTTCGCGTCGGGCGCCCGCGGCCGGCCGTGCGCGACGTCGCAGAACGGGCAGCGCCGCGTGCACAGATCGCCCAGTATCATGAACGTCGCCGTTCCTTTGCCGAAGCACTCGCCGATGTTGGGGCAGCTCGCTTCTTCGCAAACCGTGTGCAGCTGGTGGTTGCGCAGGACATCCTTGATTTCCTGGAAGCGCCGTGTATCGCCCATCTTGACGCGTATCCACTCGGGCTTCTTCAGCCGCTCGGCGGGCACGATCTTGATCGTCGATTTGCCGAAGGCGCGCGCGGTCTTCGCCGCGCCTTTTTGTTTTTCGGTGACGTCGTTCATGACGGGGTCGACACTTTTTGCAATCTTTGCAATCGCTTTTCGAGATGCCGCAGCAGTTTTTCGCCTAGCGCGTCGGGTGTCGCGCCGATGCCGAGATCGCGCGTTTGCGTCACCGCCAGTCCAGGATAGCCGCACGGATCGATTGCGCGAAAAGGGTTCAGGTCCATGTCGACGTTAAGTGCGATTCCGTGATAACAGCGGCCACTGCGGATGCGCAATCCAAGCGCCGCGACTTTCGCATCGCCGGCGTAAACGCCCGGCGCGTCGACGCGGCCGTCCGCCTTCACGCCGTATTCCGCGAGCAAGTTTATCACGGCCATTTCCATGAGCCTAACCAGCGGTCGCACAGTGAGTTTGCGCCGCTGCATGTCGAGCAGCAGGTAAACGACGAGCTGGCCCGGGCCGTGGTACGTGATCTGTCCGCCGCGGTCCGTCTTGACGACCGGAATGCCGTTGTCGATGCGCGGCAAATGCTCCGAGCGCGCCGCAACGCCCAGCGTGTACACCGCGGGATGTTGCACCAGCCACAATTCGTCCGGCGTATCGGCGGTTCGCTGCAGAGTGAAATCCCGCATCGCATGCCAGGTGGCGATGTAATCGACCGCGCCCGGGCGCTTGATCACCAGCGGGGGCGGCGAATCGAACGTGGCGGCGGTGGTCGAATGCACGGTATCCATCATACGCGGTACGTCATTCGGCGAAGTGCGGGGTCGCGCCCCGGCTTACAGCACCATGACCACCATCGGGTGATCGCACAATTCCTGATACAACGCATCAAGCTGCTCGCGCGACACCGCGTTGATCGTGCAGGTGATGCTCAGGTACTTGCCGCGCTTGCTGGTTTTCATTTCCATCGCGGCGCCGTCGAAATCGGGCGCGTGCCGTCGCACCACTTCGAGGACCGCCTGCGCGAAACCCGCGCGGGTCGGTCCCATGATCTTGAGCGGGAATTCGCACGGGTACTCGATCAGCGACGGGTCCTGCCGGTCGGCCATGCGGATTATGCGGCGCGGCGCATCACGGTTTGTTTGAAATCCTGGTACAGCCCGTGCATGCGGCGGAACAGCGCTCCAGGTTTGCCTTCACCGACGGGTTCGTCGTCGAGCATCGTCACCGCGAGCACTTCCTTGGTCGACGACGTGACCCAGATTTCCTCGGCGGTCCGCACTTCGTGCTCCGACACTTCGCGCAGTTCGAGCGGGATCTTGTTGGCGTTGGCGATCTCGATCACGACATCGTACGTGATGCCCGGCAGGATCAGGTGATTTTTCGGCGGCGCCAGCAGCACGCCGTTCTTCACGATGAACACGTTGCTCGCGGACGCCTCGGTCAGGTAGCCGTCGCGGAACATCACGACTTCCGCCGCGCCCGCGTCGACGGCCATCTGCTTCAACAGGCAGTTGCCGAGCAACGATACCGATTTCAGATCGCACTTGAGCCAGCGAAAGTCCGTGGCGGTAATGCAGGGCACGCCTTTTTCAACCTGATCGCGTGCCGGCGTCACCAGCGGATTGCTCATCATGAAGACGGTCGGCTTCACGTTCAGCGGAAACTCGTGCGCGCGTTTGGCCGGGCCGCGCGTGATCTGGTAGTAAATCGATTGATCGTCGCCCGCGTTGCGCTTGATGAGTTCGTGCGTGAGCCTGGTCCACTCGGCGCCGGGCAGCGGGTTGACGAGCCGGATGCCGTCCAGGCTCCTTTGCAGCCGTTTCAGATGCTCGGCCAGGCGGAATGGATGGCGCGAATACACCGGCACGACTTCATACACGCCGTCGCCGAAAATGAATCCGCGGTCGAGCACCGGCACGCGCGCTTCTTCAAGCGGCAGGAATTCGCCGTTCAGGTAAACGATGTCGCTGGCCATGGTTGCCTCACTTGAATAAAAGTCTGATCGAATCCCAGCCGCGGCCGAGAATCCCGGCCAGCGCGACGTCTTCGAGCGCCACGACCGGCAGTTCGGCGTACGGCTTGCCGTCGAGCATCAGTTTCATCACGCCGATTTTCTGTCCGGCCGCGACGGGCGCCAGCAGCGGCTGCCGGCTTTCGAGATTCGCTTTCATCTTGTCGGCCTGGCCCTTGGGCAGGCTCACGTAAAGATCGTTGAGAAAACCCGCTTTCACGCTGTTCGCAGCGCCTTTCCATACGGGCAGGTTCGCGATAGGCTGGTTTTTCTCGTACAGCTTCACGCTATCATAATATTGAAACCCATAGTTGAGCAGTTTTTGGCTTTCCGCCGCGCGCGCCGATTCGGACGCGGTGCCGAGCACGACGGAAACCAGCCGCCGCTCGCCGCGTTTGGCCGAGGTGATCAGGCAATAGCCGGCGTTTTCCGTGTAGCCCGTTTTCATGCCGTCGACCGTCGGATCGGTCCACAGCAAGCGGTTGCGGTTGGCCTGCGTGACGTTGTTGTAGCGGTATTCCTTCATTGCGTACAGCGGATGGTATTCGGGAAAGTCGCGGATGATCGCGATGGCGAGCAAGGCGAGGTCCTGCGCCGTCGAGTAGTGCTGCGGATTCGGCAGGCCCGTCGCGTTCATGAAGTTCGTGTTCTTCATGCCGAGGCGCTGCGCCTGCGCGTTCATCATTTTCGCGAAGGCTTCTTCGCTGCCGGCGATCAGCTCGGCGAGCGCGATGCACGCATCGTTGCCGGATTGCACAATCATGCCGCGCATCAATTCTTCGACGGTCACCGGCTTGCGCGGCTCGATGAACATGCGCGAGCCCTCGGCTTTCCATGCGCGCTCGGACACCGGCACGGCTTGCGTGAGCTGGATCTGCTTTTCCTTTAACGCCGCAAATGTCAGGTAGGCGGTCATCAGCTTGGTGAGCGAGGCGGGTTCGATGCGCTCGTTCGGGGCCTGACCGGCGAGCGCCTGCTGGCTGTGATAATCGAGCAGCAGAAACGAGCGCGCGGCGATTGCCGGGGGCGGCGCGACGAGCGGATTGGGGGACTGGGCGGATGACGCGGCGGCGATGCCGAGCGAGATCAGGAGCAGAAGCGTACGCATGAATTCCGGAAAACTCCGATTATAGCAAGCGATACTGGACCGCCGGCGGCGCAATCGAGGGTGCGTGCATCGTAATGACTGCGCGCGGGCGGGTGGTTCAGGTTAATCGTCGATCAGCGCACATCGTTGGCGTCGCGGCGGCGGCGCACCGCCGCGCGCAGGAATTCGAGTTGCGCGCGGAAGTTGCTGCAGCCTTTGCACACGAGCAAGTGCAGCATGACGCCGAAGCGCTCGGCGGGTCCGAGCGGACGCTCCTGCGCCTGCGACAGGAGCATGCTGACTTCTTTACACGTGCGCATAAGCGGAGGATTTCATTTTTGCGCGGCGCCGAACCATTTGATTTCGAGACATTCGCGCAATGCGAGGCGCGCCCGATGCAATATCACCCACAGGTTGGTCGGGGTGATCGAGAATTCCTGACAAATTTCCTCGGTCGTTAGTTCCATGACTTCGCGCAGCATGTACACGCGCGCCGTGCGCTCCGGCAGCAGCCGCGAGCACAGCTCGAAGATCTCCCAGAACCGGCGGTTTTCCAAAGCCTGTTCGGGATCGCCCCAGGTCGCGGGCATCTGCTGCCAATGGCCGTCGCTTTTGAACAGAGTATCGACCGTCTGCGTCTCGTCGTCGCCCGCGGGCGTCAGCGGTTGCTCGCGCGCTTTGCGGCGCAGGGCATCCATGATTTTGTGTTTCAGGATCCCCGTGAGCCAGGTCTTGAGTGACGAATCGCCCGCGAAGCGCACGCGGCCTTCGAGCGCCGCGAGCAGGGTTTCCTGCACGGCGTCCTCGGCCTGCTCGGGATTGCGCAGCTGCATGATCGCGTAGCGCAGCAGGTACGGCCGGTGCTGCTGGATATCCTGTTCGCTGGGAGTGGTCACGGGGGGCTTGAAAATGCGCGGGATGGCGCAATTTACGGACTTTTTCGGTTCGCAACAAGTCGCGACCAATCTTGTTTGGAGCACTTGAATTTCAGCGGGGCCCCACCCATATCCTGCACTGTAGGGCATGGTGCCCAAATAGACAGGAGAGTTTTTATGGCGAACATTGCTCGTTTCAACACGCTCGACACCGCACTCGACGATTTGATGCGCGGGTTTTTCGTGCGTCCGATGAACTACGAACCGGCCGCGACCCCCGTGCAACTGCGCGTGGATGTGACCGAGAACGAAGGCGGCTACGTCGTGCGCGCCGAGATTCCCGGCGTGAAGAAGGAAGATATCAACGTCGCGATCGACGGCAACCAGGTCGAAATCAGCGCCGAAGTGAAAAACGAAAAAGAAGTCAAAGACGGCGAACGGGTGCTGCGCGCCGAGCGCTATTACGGCAAGGTCTACCGCGCGTTCGTGCTCGGGCATGACATCGACGAGGCCGCAACCCAGGCCAAGTACACCGACGGTGTGCTCGAACTGAACCTGGCCAAGAAAGCCAACAACGCGGCCAAGCGCATCACGATTCAGTAACCGTTTGGCAGATGTAATGCAAAGGCGGCGGGCGACAGCGCCCGCCGCTTTTTTTGTTGCGCGGTCGTGTAGAATAGTCAGTGTTTACTCCTCCCGCCACCGACCTATGCCATTGACCGGCACCGCCGCCGAATTGAAAGCGAAAATCCTCGCCGAGGCGCTGCCGTACATCCAGCGCTTTCACGGCAAGACCATCGTCATCAAGTACGGCGGCAACGCGATGACCGACGAGAAGCTCAAACACAGCTTCGCGAGCGACATCGTGCTGCTGAAACTGGTCGGCATCAACATCGTGATCGTGCACGGCGGCGGGCCGCAGATCGACGATCAACTGACCAAGATCGGCAAGAAAGGCGAATTCATCCAGGGCATGCGGGTGACCGACGCCGAGACCATGGACGTGGTGGAAATGGTGCTTGGCGGGCAGGTCAACACCGATATCGTCAACCTCATCAACCAGCACGGCGGGCGCGCGGTCGGCCTCTCCGGCACCGACGGGCCGCTCATACGCGCGCGCAAGATGATGATGCATGGCAAGGACGATCCGAAGAAACTGATCGACATCGGCCGCGTCGGCGAGGTGGAATCGATCGATCCGGAAGTCGTGCAACTGCTGACGGCGCAAAACTTCATACCGGTGATCGCGCCGGTCGGCGTCGGCAAGGACGGCGAATCGTACAACATCAACGCCGATCTCGTCGCCGGCAAGCTCGCGGAAATACTCAAGGCCGAGAAACTGGTGGTGCTCACGAACACGCCGGGCGTACTCGACAAGAACGGCAACCTGCTCACGGGATTGACCGCCAAGAAAATCGACGATCTCTTTGCCGACGGCACGATTTCCGGCGGCATGTTGCCCAAGATCGGTTCCGCGCTCGAGGCGGTGAAGAATGGCGTCAACTCCTGCCACATCATCGACGGCCGGGTCGAGCACGCGGTGCTGCTCGAAGTTTTGACCAGCGACGGCGTGGGCACCTTGATCAAGCGGCGCTAGCATGCCCGCCGATGACAGGCGGTCATGAAATTCAACCGGGTGTGGGTGTTTGACCTCGATAACACCCTGCACAATGCGAGCCCGCATATTTTTCCGCAGATCAACCGCGCGATGACCACGTACCTGCAGACCCATCTCGGGCTCGACGAAGCTGGCGCCGGCGCGCTGCGGCAGCATTATTGGCAGCGCTATGGCGCAACGCTGACCGGTCTCATGCGCAACCACGCGACCGACCCCCGGCATTTCCTGCGCGCGACGCACGATTGCACGGCGCTCGAGCGCATGGTCGTGCGCGAACCGGGCCTGCGGGCGACGCTCTCGCATCTTCCAGGTCGCAAACTGGTGTTTTCGAATGCGCCGGTGCATTATGCCAGCGCGGTGCTCGACGTTCTGGGAATCGCCGATCTCTTCGACGATGTGCTGTCGATCGAGCACACCGGTTACCGGCCGAAGCCCGACAGTTACGGTTTTCTGAAGCTGTTTCGCCGCAACCGGGTGCGCGCTCGCGCTTGTATCATGGTGGAGGACACGCTGGCGAACCTCAAGACGGCCAAGAAGCTCGGCATGTCGACGATTTGGGTGGCGCGGGCAGCGCGGATTCCGGCCTATGTCGATTTCAGCGTCAGAAATCTGCTGCAACTGCCGCGCCTTGCGTGGCAACTCAACTAAAAGCCGGGGGAGGATCAGTCATGGGCAAACGCGGAGACCGCAAGCTGCAAATCCTGCAAACGCTTGCCCGCATGCTGGAGCAGCCGGCGGCGGAGAAAATCACTACTGCGTCGCTGGCCGCCAACCTGGACGTTTCGGAGGCGGCGCTCTACCGGCACTTCGCGAGCAAGGCGCAGATGTTCGAAGGCCTGATCGAGTTCATCGAGGAGACGCTGTTCGGACTTATCAACAAGATCACCAGCGAGGAAAAAAGCGGCGTCAAGCAGCTGGAGGCGGTTACCGCGATGCTGCTGGGATTCGCCCAGAAAAACCGCGGCATGACGCGCGTGTTGATCGGCGACGCGCTGGTGCATGAAAACGAGCGTCTGCAATTGCGCATCAACCAGCTCCACGACCGTGTCGAAGCGACGCTGAAACAGGCGTTGCGTTTTGCCGCGGGCCAGAATGAGCTGCCGGCGATGGCGGATCCTTCTGCGCGGGCGAACCTGATCATGAGTTTTATCACCGGGCGCTGGCACCAGTATGCGAAAAGCGGGTTCAAGCGCGATCCGATGCAGTACTGGAATGAACAATGGCGCGCGCTGGTTGCCGCGTAAATCGTTAGCAATTCGACGGAGGTCACATGAGCATAACCACCCAGCAACTTGCCGAACTACTGATCGGGATCGCGCGATCGCAGCAGGCGATCATCGACGGGGTCGAAAGCATGAAAGCGGGTTTCAAAAGCACATACCTGGGGCCCGCGCTCGACAGCGTTGCCAAGATCCGGTCGACCGGGCGGGCGCTCACGCTGCAGGATTATCCCGCGCGGGTGCTCGTGCAATGCCAGGGCCGCGCCGGCCCCAATCTCGAACAAATCGTGAAGGATCTCGAGGAACTGTTCTCGGGAACCATGGCAACGCCGTCGGCAGTGGCGCCGGCAACCGCGCGCGCGGCCGCCGCGGCGCCGCGACCTGCGGCCGCACCGGCAGCTGGGACTGCTTCATCCGCCGTCGCGGCGGCCGCGCCTGCTGCTACTGCTGCAGCGGCGACTCCGGCGCCCAAGCCGGCTGCCGCGGACAACGATCTCGATATGACTTGAGTGCTTTGCTTTACGCGTTCTTGCGCAGGAAAAACACCAACCCGGGCGCGCCGCTGCCGGGCGCGCCGCGGATCGTCTGCGCGAACGATAAAACTTCGCTGAGCCCGTTCGCCGCGGCAATGCGCGCGATGTAGCCCGCGGACTGCACGTAGCGCCCGTTCGGGCGCAACATGAAATCGCGATCGTCGTCGGCGCGTTCGATCGAAAAAGCGAACACGCCGCCCGCGTCGAGCACGCGCGCCACCTGCGCGAACACGTCGGCAAGATCGCCGATATAGACGAACACATCGGCGGCCAATGCGACGTCAAACGCCGCCGTCGCAGTGCCTGCCAGGTATTCGGCGATGTCCTGCTCGACCAACGTGTCGTAGCGCTTGTGCTCGGCCGCCTTGGCGAGCATCGCGGGAGACACGTCGACGCCGACCAACAATGAGCAGGCGCTCTCAAGGTGCGCGCCGCACAAGCCGGTGCCGCAACCCAGGTCGAGCACGCGCAGTTTGCGCGGTCCGCACATTTCGATCACCCGTTCGCACAAAATCTGCGGAATGCGATAGTTAAGATCGTCGACGAGCCGGTGATCGAAGTGCGCGGCGAAATTATCGAAGACGGTGCGCGCATACGCGGCCGGCGCGCGTCCGGTGGTGACGCCTTCGGCAGCGTTGAGAAAATGACGGAACGTTTCCGGCTCGACTTCCGCGGCGATCGCCCGGCGGTAGCAATGCGCTGCCTCGGCGCGCTCGCCGAGGAGTTCGCACAGCCGGCCGAGATTGATGTAGGGCTGGCTGAAATCCGGCTTGAGTTCGACGGCGCGGCGGTAGCATGCGCGTGCGTCCTCGAGTTGGTTTTGCAGTTGCAGCACCACGCCGAGATTGTTATGCGCTTCGATATAGCCGGGCTTGAGCGCCAGCGCGCGCCGGTAGCTCGCGATCGCTTTATCGAACTGCTGCTGGTCGCGCCAGGCGAGGCCCGCGCGGTAATGCACTTCCGCAAGATTGGAATCAGCGGCAATTGCGAGCTCGTATTCGACGATGGCGTCGGCATGCCGGCCGCTTGCGCAGAGTGCATTGCCGCGTTCGATATGAGATTGCGCGGTGGTTGCGGAATCCAGGCCCAGCCACCGGCGCAGCCAGTTGCGGATGGGCGCGCTATGCATCGCTCAGACTTTGCGGCAGACGGCGCACGCGGCGTCGCGTTTCAAGCGCACGGTGCGCCACTCCATAGCGAGCGCGTCAAGCAACAGCAGCCGCCCGCTCAGCGATGTGCCGATGTCAGCGATCAGTTTCAGCGCTTCCGCCGCCTGCATTGCGCCGATGATGCCCACGAGCGGCGCGAATACGCCCATCACGGCGCAGCGCATGTCTTCGTTGTCGCCGGTTTCAGGAAACAGGCAGTGGTAGCAGGGCGCGTCAGCATTACGCAGGTCGAACACGGCGATCTGGCCGTCGAAGCGCACGCCGGCGCCGGACACGAGCGGTTTGCGGTGGATGACGCAGGCGCGGTTCAGCGCGTGGCGCGTCGCGAAATTGTCGCTGCAGTCGATGACGACGTCGGCCGCGCGAACCAGTTCGTCGAACCGCAGGCCGCTCACGCGTTCGTTGATCGCGTGTACCGAGATTTCAGGATTGATGCCGGCCAGCGTGCGTTGCGCCGAAGCGGCTTTGGCCGTGCCGATGGCGTCGCCGCGGTGGACGATCTGGCGTTGCAGGTTCGTGAGGTCTACCGTATCGCCGTCGCAGATCGTGAGCGTGCCCACGCCGGCCGACGCCAGATACAGAGCCACCGGCGAACCGAGTCCGCCCGCGCCCATGACGAGCGCGTGCGCGCGCCGGAATTTTTCCTGGCCGTCGATGCCGATTTCCGGCAACAGGATATGCCGGCTGTAGCGCAGCAATTGATCGTCATTCATGGCGGGCGGCGCAAAACAAAACGCCCGGACTGCGCCGGGCGTGGAATGTAAAGCGATGCAGTTTAGCGCGCGCTGGCACGCGTGGTCGGACCGCGACTCTTGAGAAACGCGATGGCTTGAGACAACTCGTAATCGCTTTTGGCGATGACTTCGCCCGGTTCCGGTTTGGTGTCTTTATCATCGACATCCTTGGGCCGCGGTGCCGGCGTGAAGTTGAACGCATTGGCAACCGGGGCAGCGGGTGCGGCAGCGGCCGCCTTGTCTTTTTCGTCCTTCGCCTTCTCGTCTTTCGTGCGATCGTTGATCAGGTGCTTGTCGAGATCCGCTTCGCGCAATTTGAGCGCCGGGTCGCGGCCTGCGGTGCCGTCGTCGAGAATGATGTCGGGTACGATGCCTTTGGCCTGGATAGACCGGCCATTGGGCGTGTAGTACCGCGCCGTGGTGAGCTTGATCGCGGTGTTGTTGCCCAACGGCAGGATGGTTTGCACCGAGCCCTTGCCGAAGGTTTGCGTGCCCATGATGACCGCGCGCTTGTGATCCTGCAGCGCGCCGGCCACGATTTCGGACGCGGACGCCGAACCGCTGTTGACGAGCACGACCATCGGCACGTTCTTGATTTCCGCCGGCAGCTTGGAGAGGTAATCGTCCTTGACGCGTCCGCGCAGATAATTTTCCGGGCTCGCGGTCAGGCGCATTTTCGCGTCTTCGGTGCGGCCGTCCGTGTACACGACCAGCGTGTTCTGCGGCAGGAACGCGGCCGACACAGCCACTGCGCCGTTGAGCAGTCCGCCCGGGTCATTGCGCAAATCGAGCACGATACCCCGCATGGCGCCCTGGTTCTGTTTGTACAGGGCCTGGATCGCGGTGGCGAGTGTTTCGCCCGTATGTTCCTGGAATTGCGTGACGCGGAAGTACGCGTAACCCGGTTCGAGCAATTTCGATTTGACGCTCTGGATCTTGATGACGGCGCGCGTCAGCGTAAGGACGAGCGGCTTGGTCTCGCCCTTGCGCACTATCGTGAGCGTGATCTGGGTATTGGGTTTGCCGCGCATGCGTTTGACCGCGTCATTGAGCGTCATGCCCTTGACCGAAGTTTCGTCGAGCTTGACGATCAGGTCGCCCGATTTGACGCCCGCGCGCGACGCTGGCGAGTCGTCGATCGGCGAGACGACTTTCACGAAACCGTCTTCCATGCCGACTTCGATGCCGAGGCCGCCGAATTCGCCCTGGGTGCCAACCTGCAGTTCGCGAAATGCGTCCTGGTCGAGATAGGCGGAGTGCGGGTCAAGCCCGGCGAGCATGCCGGTAATTGCCTCGGTGATGAGCTTTTTGTCCTCGACCGTTTCGACGTAGTCGCTCTTGATACGCCCGAAAACCTCGGTGAATGCGCGCAGTTCCTCGACCGGCAGCGGACCGAGCACTTCGCGCTGCGCCACCGCCGAGAAATTAAGCGAGATCATCACGCCCAGGCACACGCCGAGCGCGATTAAACCGAATTGTTGCAGTTTGCTGCGCATTACTGACTCCTGTGAGATCCCGCTGCAAGCATCGGATGGGCGGTAGGGCCGGCATCCGCCGCGCCCGGCATCACCTTAAACTGACCCAACCCAGCGGGTCGAATGCCACCCCCTGATGCCGAATTTCGAAGTATAAACCCGAATCCATGTTCCCGCCGCTGTTCCCGACGGCAGCGATCGCTTCGCCGCCGCGCGCGGCGTCCCCGACCTGCTTGTAAAGTGACTCGTTGTTGCCGTAAAGGCTCATATAGCCGTCGCCATGGTCGATTATCAGGAGGTTGCCGAAGCCCCGCAGCCAATCCGCGAATACGACCCTGCCGGCGGCGATGGCTTTGACTTCCTGACCCGCGGGCGACGCGATGAACAGCCCTTTCCATAACACGCCGCTGCCTTCTCTTTGGCCGCCAAAGCGGTTCTTGAGTTCCCCGCGCACCGGCAGATTCAACCGGCCTTTGAGCTGGCCGAACGCGCCCGTGACCGCCGTGCCGTCGGGCAGGCGCTCGTTGCGCAAGCCGGGCGGCTTGGTGCGCGCGAGCATCTGGCTTAACTGCTCGACGAGTTTGGCGAGCCGCGTTTCGTCGCGCTTCAAGGTCGAGATTTCCCGCCGCTGCTTTTCGATCTGCCGCGATACTTTCACGAGCACGGCTTTGCGCGCGGCTTTTTCCGCTTCCAGGCGTTTGCGCTGGGCTTGCTGCGCGGCATTGATCGCCGCGAGTTCGGCGCTTTCTTTTTGCGTTTCCTGCGTGAGATCCGAAATGCGGCCGAGATTGGTGCGCAGGCTCGCAATCAATTCGGCGCGCGCCCGCGCGAGATACGTCAGATAGTGAATTTCGCGCGCGATGCGGTTCGGGTCCTCCCGGTTGAGCAACAGCTTCAGCGCGTCGGGTTGTCCGCTCGTGTATTGCTGGTACAGCAGCCGCGCCAAACGCGTGCGCTGCGCTTCGAGGTCGCCGGTCGTGCGCTGGTTTTGCTGGCGCAAATCCGCCAGGCGCGCGTTGACTGCACGCTGGTCTTCGGCCAAATCGCGCAGCAGGCGGTTGGTTTCGGAAATCGCGCGCTCGGATTCGCGCAATGCATCGACCGTTTCGTTCTTGGTTTCCTCGGATGCCGCGAGGTTCTTTTGCAGCGTGTCGATGCGGCCGCGCAGCGCTTTCAGTTCCTGCTTCTGCGCATTACTCGGCGGGGCCGCCGCTTGCGCGCCGGCGCTCAGCGCCGACAGGATCAGGATTGCAAGAAGAGCGCGGCAGAGAGTGTCTAACATGATGAAACGCGCGATGCGCTGTCACGATTTTGGCTCAGGGCTAGAAGAAAGGTCTGCGGCTTAGTCATTCTAAGCAAGGGACTTTCGACAACGCCATGGGCCAAAACTCGTGCCAGCCCGAAGGGTTGCAGCCAGAATCGGCGCTGGCCGCGTTGCTCGTCTTGGCAATAGAACGACTATTGCCTTCACCGGGCGCCTTGCCATCACCAATTCTGGCGGCAACGCACACGTGTTTCATTAGGTTAGGCACTCGACACAAAATCGATCAGTGGCTTGCCGGTCATTTCCGGCGGTTGGGGCAGGCCCATCATCTTGAGCAGCGTCGGCGCGACGTCCTTGAGCGCACCGCCCGCGGCGGCTTTTGCCCTGCGTCCGATATACAAGAGCGGCACGACGTTGAGCGTATGCGCGGTATGCGCCTGATGCGTGGCCTCGTCGTGCATCATCTCGGCGTTGCCATGGTCCGCCGTGATCAGCACCTCGCCGCCGATGTCCTGCATGGCCTTGATCGCGCGGCCCAGACATTCATCGAGCACTTCGACGGCGCGCGTCGCCGCCGCCAGGTTGCCGGTGTGGCCGACCATGTCGCCATTCGCGTAATTGCATACGATCGCCTGGTACTGGCGGGACTGGATCGCGGCGACGAGCTTGTCGGTGACTTCGAACGCGCTCATTTCGGGTTTTAAATCGTACGTCGCGACCTTGGGCGAAGGCACGAGCACGCGGTCCTCGCCGGGATTCGGCGTTTCGATCCCGCCATTGAAAAAATAGGTGACGTGCGCGTATTTCTCCGTTTCGGCGATGCGCAACTGCCGCAATCCC
>CAZEAX010000004.1:0-2888 GCA_964510405.1 uncultured Streptomyces sp.
GGCGGGGCGTCGATCGTCGCGCGGATGATCAGCGAACCGATGACGGAAGCGTGGAAGGAATCGGTGGTCGTCGACAACCGCGCCGGGGCATCGGGAACTATCGGCACGGATATCGCGGCGCACTCGCCGCCTGACGGTTACACGCTGGTGATGGCTACCGCGAGCACGGTCGTCATCAATCCGCTGTTCTCGAAAGTGCCGTTCGATCCGATCAAGGATTTCGCGCCGGTCGTGAGAACTACGACGGTGCCGCTGGTGCTGGTCGTGCCGGCGGCGATTCCCGCGAAGTCCGTCAAGGAATTGATTGCGCTGGCGTCATCGCGTGCGGGCGGACTCAGCTACGCGTCGTCCGGCGAAGGCTCGATCAGCCACCTTGCCGGCGAATTGTTCAAGAGCGCGACCGGTGTTGGGATGGTGCACGTTCCTTATAAAGGCGGCGGCCAGGCGCTGATCGATCTCATCGCGGGACACGTGCAGACCGGATTCGTGAACATACTCGAAGCGCTGCCCAACATGAAAAGCGGGCGCCTGCGCGGGCTCGCGGTGACGACGCCGGCGCGCTGGCCGACCTTACCGGACGTTCCGACAGTGGCGGAAAGCGGCGTGGCCGGTTTCTCGGTCATCCAGTGGAGCGGGGTGCTCGCGCCTGCCGGCACGCCGCGCGACATCGTGCTCAAATTGAATGGCGAGATTCTGCGCATACTCAACCGCCCGGACATGCGCGAGCGCCTGGTCGAAAGCGGCGCCGAGCCCGGCAGCGGCACGCCCGAGGAATTCGGCGCTTTCATCAAGGCGGAAATCGCGAAATGGTCGGCGGTGGTGAAAGCGGCGCGGTCGCGTGCGAAACCTTAAAGCGGAAACGAAGTAGAATTCCAGCGGCCCCCATCCTAGCCTTCCCCCGCTATCGCAAGGGAAGGGACCGTTAAAAACGTGCGACGCGATTGCCCCCTCCCTTGCGCATATAGTGCGCGGGGGAGGGCTGGGGTGGGGGCAAAATGCGCTGGAATGATGACGGTGCCTGATTAGAACTGTGAGGAGCAATCGATTTGGGCAAGATAGACGAGTTCGAGTTTTTTTTCGAGAAGGAATGGTCGGACGGCTTTCCGATGGTCACGCCGACCGAGGAGCGCATCCAGTGGATGCTGACGGGAACGAAGCGCAAACCCGATGAAGTGGTGGGGCGCGTGCCGCCGGCGCTCGAAACCGCGACTGTGCGCGCGGTGGCGATCCACGCGCTGATGGCGGGCTGCAAGCCGGAATATCTGCCCGTCGTACTCGGCGGCCTCGAACAGATATTGAAAGAGGAACTGAACATGGGCGGCGTGCAGTGCACGATGCACGGCGTGGCGCCCATGATGATAGTCAACGGACCGTACGCGCAAAAGATCGGTCTGCACGGCGGCAACGGCTGCTTCGGCCCGGGCTTTCGCGCCAACGTGGCGATCGGCCGCGCGATCCGCCTGATGCTGCTGAATCTCGGCGGCGGAATTTCGGGACTCGCATCCGCGACGATATTCAGCTCGCCGATGCGCTACACCGCGTGCATCACGGAAAACATGGAGCGCACGCCGTGGGAAACGCTCGCAGTATCGCGCGGCTACAAGCCGGACGACAACGTGATCACCGTCGCGATGGTCGAATGCCCGCGCCTGCATTTCGACGACGTGAGCACGGAGCCCGAGCGCCTCCTGACCGGCATCGCGGACTCGATGACGTCGACCGGCTCGTGGAACATGTGGTTCAAATCGAACGAAGTGGTCGCGATGAGCCCGCAGCACGCGAAGCTGTGCGCCGATGCGGGCATGACGCGCGCGCAGGTGCATGCGCGCTTGTGCGAACTGGCGGCGCGCCCGCAAGGCAATTTGAAGCGCGGCGGCAACTGGCGCCCCGAGCGCGCGGTGCACATGGGCATCGATCCGGACGACGACAATGCGCTGGTCAAGGCGGTCAAGGATCCGGCCGGTCTGCACCTGATCGTCGCCGGCGGTTTCGGCCCGATCACGGCGGTGTGCCACGGCTGGAATGAAACGAGCAAAGCAGTCCACGGCAAATATACGATTGATTAGGAGGCATTGATGGCTGATGAATTATGGTTCGTCGACCCGAGCGCGGGCGGCAACAAGACGAAAATACCGCCGGCGCCGCGGCCGATCGATCTCGTCGGCAAGGTCGTGGGCCTGATCGACAACACCAAGGAACAGGCGGACGTGATCCTGGAAACGATCGCGCACGAACTGAAAACTCGTTACGGCGTCAAGGAAGTCATCATCGAGAAGAAGGAGGCGTTCTCGAAACCGGCGACACCCGCGCAGCTCGATGCGATGGCGAAGAGGGTGCAGGTGGCCGCCGCCGCGGTCGGCGGATGAGGGTCATGCACGTTGTGCAGTGTGCACGACGCGGTGGAGTTCGAAAAGCGCGGGATTCCCGCGACGGTGTTTCTGACCTCGACGTTTAAGAACGCGGCGATCCATTCGTTTCGCGCGAAAGGCATGGACGGGCATCCGTTCATCGAGCTGCCGCATCCGATCAGCAATCTGACGCCTGAGCAGATGCGCAAGGTCACGCTCGGTTTCGTCGAGCAGTTCGTCAAGCAGGTCACGGACTAGAGATTGAAAAATAAAATCCCCTCTCCCCGCGTGCGGGGAGAGGGTAGGGTGAGGGGCAGATTGAAATGGTTTTTCTTAATTAATGATGATTAACGCCGCCCCTCACCCCCGCCCTCTCCCCACTTGCGTGGGGCGAGGGAGTATTTGTGCGCTTACCGTTATCGCCGGATTCATTTTTTTTGGCGTCGCATCAGCGCAGCAATATCCGACCAAGCCGATACGCCTGATGGTGCCGTTTGCGCCGGGCGGCGCCAACGACGTCGTCGCGCGCATCGTCGCGGT
>CAZEAX010000004.1:2988-32489 GCA_964510405.1 uncultured Streptomyces sp.
TGGTGCCGTTTGCGCCGGGCGGCGCCAACGACGTCGTCGCGCGCATCGTCGCGGTTCGATTGAGCGAAGTGCTGGGCCAACCCGTCGTCGTCGATAACCGCGGCGGCGCGGGCGGCACCATAGGCGCCGATATCGTCGCGAAAGCGCCGCCCGACGGTCACACGCTGTTGATCGCGAGCATGGGCCTCGCAGTGAACGCGGTGCTCTATCCCAAGCTGCCGTACGACACGCTGAAGGATCTGACGCCGGTGACGATGGTCGGCGAGCAGCCCAACATCGTCGTCGTGCATCCTTCGGTGGCGGCGAAATCGATGACCGAGTTGATCGCGCTCGCGCGCGCGAAGCCGGGCCAGATCAGCTACGGCTCCGGCGGCATCGGCAGCACGAGTCATCTGGTGACGGTGCTCTTTCTGCAGATGGCGAAGCTCGACATGCTGCATATTCCCTACAAAGGTCTCGGTCCCGCGATGACCGATTTGCTCGGCGGCCAGGTGCAAATGCTGGTATCGAACGTATCGACGGCTTTGCCGCATGTGAAGGCGGGCAAGCTGCGGTTGCTCGCGGTGACGACGGCCAAGCGCTTCTATATGTTTCCGGACACGCCGACAGTGATCGAATCCGGCGTGCCGGGTTACGAAAGCAGCGGCTGGTACGGGATGCTCGTCACGGGCGGCACGCCGAAACCGATACTCGCGAAAATCCACGACGAAACCGTCGCCATCCTGAAGTCCGCTGCAATCAAGGAGCAGTTCGGCAACCAGGGTCTCGAGCCGGTGCCGACTACGCCGGAGGCATTCGGGAAAATACTGCGCTCGGATATCGAGAAATGGGCGAAAGTGATCAAGGCCTCCGGCGCCAAGCCGGAGTAGAAGCGGTCTCAAAAACAATTTGGAACCGCCGATGAACGCAGATAAGCTGAAGTGACTTGTCGTTGGTTCGAGGCAGGGTCTGGAATTATGTCGGCGTTAATCTGCGTTTATCGGCGGTTGCTTGTCGGGGTAGTGTTTTTGAGATGAGTTCTAGCGTTATACTTCCCGCCTATGGATGACATTCAAACCCTGCGCCGCATCCTCAAAGAGAACCACGTCATCGCGATGGTCGGCCTGTCCGCGAACTGGTACCGGCCGAGTTATTTCGCGGCCAAGTACATGCTGGACCACGGCTACCGCGTGATACCGGTGAATCCTTCCTACAAGGAAGTGCTCGGGCAGAAATGTTATCCGTCGCTTAAGGATATTCCGGAAAAAGTCGACATCGTCGATTGCTTCCGCAAGAGCGAGGAAATCATGCCGCTCGCGGACGACGCGATCGCGATCGGCGCGAAGGCGTTGTGGATGCAGATCGGCGTGATCAACGAGGCGGCGGCGGAGAAGGCTGGCAAAGCCGGGCTCGACGTCGTGATGGACCGTTGCGTGAAAATCGAATTCGCGCGCCTTTTCGGCGGGCTCAGTTGGGCGGGCGTGAATACCGGCGTGATATCGGGCAAGCGACCTAACTACCTCGTGTATTAGGGGAGGGGCACCATGAAGAGCTTCGACTGCGGTCAGTTTGTGACCTGGGGCCTGATTGCCGGGCTGGTGGCGTGGGCCATCTTCATCGCCACGCTCGTCTATGCCGCTTTCTTCGTGCCGGATGCCCCCGCACACGCGGGCCAGATGTACACGCAACGCAACGGCGTGCAGGCGGGCGGCTTCATCGCCGGCTGGTGGCTCGCGATCGGTGGTTTCGCGGCGTGCATCTCCGGCTATTACAAAGAGTTCAAGGGCCCGAAGTGCCTGCTCGGCGTGGTGCCCGCTGCGCTGTACGTCGCCAATCCCTGGTCGGCGATGGTGTTCGTGAAGTTCATCGGCGCGTGACCGCGCCGAGGGAGTAATGAGTGATGAGCAATGGGTGATGAGCAATGGGTAATGAGTAATGAGTAATGGGTTGAAACTCATCGCCCATCACCCATCACTTATCACCGGCGAAACCAATGCCCGACAGAAAATACGGAATCGAAACGCTGTGCCTGCACGCCGGGCAATTGCCCGACGCGGCGACGGGTTCGCGCGCGGTGCCGATCTACCAGACGACGTCGTACGTGTTCGACAGCGCCGACCACGCGGCCAGCCTCTTTAACCTGCAGACGTTCGGCAACGTTTACACGCGCATTTCTAATCCGACGACCGCCGTTTTCGAGGAACGCGTCGCGGCGCTCGAGGGCGGGCGTGCGGGCCTTGCGCTGGCGTCGGGGCAGGCCGCTGAAACCACCGCGGTGCTCGCGCTCTGCAAACAGGGCGACGAAATTGTTTCCGCAAGCACGCTCTACGGCGGCACGTATGCGCTCTTCGAAGTCAATCTGCGCAACCTCGGCATCAACACCACGTTCGTCAATCCGGACGATCCGGAAAATTTCCGCAAGGCGATCACCAGGAAAACGAAGCTGCTGTACGCCGAAACCATCGGCAATCCGCAGATCAACGTGCTCGATATCGAGCCGATCGCGAAGATTGCGCGCGAAGCGGGCATTCCCCTCATGATTGACAATACGTTCGCATCTCCTTACCTGTGCCGCCCGATCGAGTTCGGCGCCGACATCGTCGTGCATTCGGCGACCAAGTACATCGGCGGCCATGGCACGACGATGGGCGGGGTGATCGTCGAGTCCGGCAAGTTTCCGTGGGACAACGGCAATTTCCCCGACATGACCGAGCCGTCGCGCGGTTATCACGGCGTGCGCTTCTATGAAACGTTCGGCGACTTCGGCTACACGATGAAAGCGCGCATGGAAACGCTGCGTACGCTGGGCTCCGCGCTGTCGCCGTTCAATTCGTTCATGCTGCTGCAGGGGCTGGAAACGCTGCACGTGCGCATGGACCGGCATTGCGCGAACGCGCTGGCGGTGGCGCAGTTTCTCGAAGCGCATCCGCGCGTGTCGTGGGTCAACTATCCGGGTCTCAAGAGCAGCAAGTATTACGCGCTGGCGCAGAAGTATTTGCCCAAGGGCGCGAGCGCCGTGATGACCTTCGGCATCAAGGGCGGCGCTGCGGCAGGCGTCAAGTTCATCGAGGCCGCGCAGTTCATGAGCCATCTCGCCAACGTCGGCGATGCGAAGACGCTGGTGATCCATCCGGCCTCCACCACGCACCGCCAGTTGTCAGAGGAAGAGCAGATCAAGGCCGGCGTGACTCCCGACATGATCAGGCTTTCGATCGGCATCGAAAACATCGACGACATACTGTGGGACATCGGTCAGGCGCTGGATGCCGGGGCCAAGGCGTAGAAGCCGCGCGCTCGCTGCGAGCGTTCGCTGCACGTGAGCACCGCTAACACCGACGCGCGCGCGCTCGTCGTCGCGATCGCGCTGACCACGCTGGTGCAGGCGCTGGTGTCGGTCGCGGTGTTTTCTCCGCCACTGTTGGCGCCGGTCGCGCAGGCCGATCTCGGCGTCAGCGCCAGTGCCATCGGCATTGTCATCACTCTCATGTATGTTGCGGCGAGCCTGTCGGCGCCGCGCGGCGGCGCGCTGGTCGCGCGGTACGGACCGCTGCGCGTGAGCCAGCAGGCGCTGATGTGGAGCGCTGGCGGCATCGCGCTGTTCGCCGTCGCTTCACCGGCAGTGTGCGTAATCGGCGCGTTCATGCTCGGCATCGGCTACGGACCGGTCACGCCCGCGAGTTCGACCATACTGTCGACGCGCGCGCCGGACCGCTTGCGCAACATCATCATGTCGATCCGCCAGACCGGCGTGCCGCTGGGCGGCGCCATCGCCGGCGCGCTGGTGCCGACGCTGATCGTCAATTACGGCTGGCGCGTGTCGGCGGTCACCGTAGGCGGCTTGTGCGCGTTGATGGCGCTGGCCGTGCAGCCCAAGCGCGAGTACTACGACGCGGGGCGCAATCCATCGTCGCAGGCGGCGCGCGCTTCGCACCTCGCATTGCTGCGGCTCGTGTTCTCGGCGCCCGCGTTGCGCGATCTCGCGCTGATCTCGTTTGCCTATGCCGCGGTGCAGATGTGCTTTTCGAGTTATCTCGTCGTGTTCCTGACCGAGCGCGCGGGCTTGACGCTGGTGACGGCCGGCGCGGTGTTTTCCGCGGCGATGATCGCCGGTATCGTTGGCCGCGTCCTGTGGGGCGCGGTCGCCGATTATTTGGGCAACGCGCGCAAAGTGCTGGGTTCGCTCGGCTTGCTCATGGCGGCGTGTGCTTTCGTGATCACGCAGGTGTCGGCGCAGTGGCCGTACGCCGGCGTGATCGCGCTCGCCGCCGTATTCGGCGCCAGCGCGATCGGCTGGAACGGCGTGTTCGTCGCGGAAGTCGCACGCATTGCGCCCGCCGGCGATATCGCGCAGGCGACCGGCGCGACGCTCGGCATGACGTACTTCGGCGTGGTGGTGGGGCCGTTTATTTATTGGGCGATCGTCACCGCGACTGCGAGCTATGCAATCGCATTTGCGGCCATCGGCGTAGGCGCGCTCATTGCGGGCCTCGCGTGCTTTCGCCAGGAAAGCCGGTGACGGCGACGCTTACGCACGCGGTTTTCCGGGTGAGCGGCGAACCTGCGGCGCTCGCAGCGTACGACGCCAGGCTCAAGCTGTTGTTCGCCGAACATGGCATCGGGGACGAAGTCGACGAACAGCATGCGGCGGGCAGCCTGCACTACGATCTCAAAGTGGCGGGTGGCATTCCGTTTCCGCCGTTCGCGCTGGCATCCGCCGACTTTCCAGAACTTGCGGTCGAGGTGGAATGGGTCGATATGGTGAGCGGCGTGCGCGGCGCGGCGACGATTGCGCGCGGCGCGCTCACCGCGCAGAAAACCGAAAATGTAGAGACCGCCGGCGCCGGTTACCAGGTTGTCATCCGCGCCAATACCGACGGCTATCTGGAGCTCGCGATAGCCGTCATACGCACTGCACGCGATGAGTGCCGCGGTTACGTGCTGACGGGCAGGGAGGACGCGCTCTTCCGGATAACGCGCGATTCCGCTGACGGGGTGATCGAGCTTGTCACGACGCAAGGCGCGGCTGAATGGAGCCGCGAGTGGCGCACGCCGCCGCACGACGCGCCGCAGTATCGCGCGATCGAGCCCGCGCAGCCGATTCCCGGCGCCGATTTTCGCGATCTCGAAAAGCTAGCGCAGGAATTTGTCGCGCAGTGGATCTGGTTCGGCAACGGACCGCGCGAGGAGATTGCGATCGAGGCCGAGCGCTATGCGCGACTCGGCTATACGATCAGCGACGCGAACCTGCGCTCGGCCGCATTGCACCGGATCAAGGACGGCGACGGCACCGGCGGCATTCGTTACAGCACGCTGGCCGCGGAAATCGCCTGGATTGAAGACGTGATTGGGCGGTGCTGGCCGGGAGCGGGCCGCGAATGACAGAAGCATAGTCTTTGGTGTCTAATCAGGGCGCGCCATAAGGCAGGGAGCCCGCGGCATGGAAGCTATCAGGATGCTGGAGCAGTACTGGCACCAGTTGCAGGGATTCTTCGTCTACGCGCAATACTGCGTGGAAAGCGACATGCGCGCGCCGGTATGCGAAAATTTCTGGGCGGGAAGCATGGTCGCCGTTTTTGTTATTGCATTGCTGCTGACTTTGGTGATCGGCAAACGCCTGCTGCGGGAGCAGCTCGAGTTCCGCCGCAACCGGAAGCGCCTCGAAGCGCGCGCGATTGTCGCCGATGAAGAAACCATGAACGAGCACAGGTGGAGCGGCTGAGCGCTGCCGTATCCGTCACGCCAAAACGGGCGGCAATTGAGGCGTGAGCGCGGCGCGTTCCGCGGTGGCCTTGCCGTTCAATGCAAATCCCAGCAGTTTTCCCGCCGCATCCTGATACAGCGATTTCACGCCTTCCGCATCGGCCGTCACGTTCCACTTGCCGTCGATGCCAGCGGACGGCGGTGAAACTATCGTCGGGCACGCCGGCGTCTTTACGAGCACCGGCATGGCGGGATAGCTGACGGGTGTGGGTTTGCCCGCGAGTGTGGCGGCGAGCGCGCGCGCCGAATGCATTATCGGCATCACGAACGGCAGCACGAGTCCTGCAACTTCGGCGCAGTCGCCGAGCGCGTAGACGTCCGGATCGCTGGTCGCGAGATTGCGGTCGACGACGATGCCGCGACTGGTCTTGAGGCCGGCGGCCTGCGCGAGCGTAATGCGCGGCCGCAGTCCGACCGCCGACAGCACGACGTCGACCTTGATGGTCTCGCCGTTCGCAAGCGCGAGCCGCAGGTGGTCGCCATCGCCGTCGATCGCGGTGACGCTGGTGCCGAGATGCCAGTCGACGCCGAGCGCGGTGAGCTTCTGCTGCAACATCGCGGCGCCTTCGGGCGGCAGGAGCCGCGACAGCGGCTGCGGTGCGATATCGATCACGCTGACCTTGAAGCCGCCGCTGGTCAGATCATTGGCGAATTCGCACCCGATGAGACCGCCGCCGATTACGGCGACCGTCGCTTTGCCGGCGATCGCCGCGCGAAACTGGGTGTAATCGGTCAGATCGTTGACCGTCATAACGCGTTCGGCCGCGTTGCCGCCGATCGTGAGCCTGATCTGGTCTGCGCCGAGCGCCAGCACCAGCTTCGAGTAGCGCAGCGTTTCCTGATAGAGATGCACCGCGTGTTGCGCGGGCTCGATCGCGGTGACGTGCACGTGCGCGCGCACCGTCGCGTTCAACTGGGTCGCCATCTGCTCGGCGGTATTCATCGCAATCGCCTCGGGCGCCTTGCCGGACCCGAGCGCGCTCGACAGCATCGGCTTCGAATAAAAGTGCGCGCTGTCGGCGGAGATCAGCGTGAGCGGCGCTTCCTTGTCGAGCTTGCGCAGTTCGCGCGCGACGTTGTAGCCGGCGAGCCCGCTGCCGACGATGACGATGGGGTTCATAGAGTATGCCGATCTGAATTATTCAAATGAAGACAGCTTTGCCGGCGATTGAAACCGGCAAAGCCGGAGCGCTATTTTACTGCAAGCCACGAGTTACGCCGCGAGCAGCACCATCTCGAAATCGGCTTTCGCAACACCGCACTCGGGGCATGCCCAGTCGGCCGGAATGTCTTCCCAGCGTGTGCCAGCCTTGATGCCGTGCTCCGGGTCGCCCGCCGCTTCGTCGTAGGTGTAACCGCAAACTATGCATTGCCACTTTTTCATGTCGAGTCTCCTGATTGATATTCGGTTAGGCGGCGATTTTGGCGAGCGTCGCGCGGTAGTGGTTGGCGTGGCGCTCTTCCACTTTCGCCAGCGCGGCGAAGCGTTTTGCGGCCTTGGCGAGCGTGTTCTGGAAGCGTTCGGCGTGCTCTTGCGATTCCACGATCTGTTCGTCCATCTCGGCGACCGCCTGGTGGTTGCCTTCCTGTTCGGCGAGATGGCGGAACTGCGGATACATCTCGGTGTATTCGTAGGTCTCGCCGGCTATCGCCATTTCGAGGGCCCGGGCCGGCGTCATGTCGGCGGCCGGGTAGAGCAGGTCGAGGTGGCCGAACGCATGCTGCACTTCCTGCGCGGCGGTCTCTTCGAACACTTGCGCGGACTCGACGTCGCCGGCGGCGCGGCAGATTTTCGCGAAGTACATGTACTTGATATGCGCCATCGATTCGCCGGCAAACGCCGCTTCGAGGTTTTTGATCGTTATGGATTCCGGTTTCATGAAACTCTCCCGTTGATGGTTGAAGACGAATTCTGTGATGCCACGGAAGCCATCTTAGGAGTGCGGGATCGATTAATCCAATGGATTGTTTATATAAACTTGATAGGTAATGACTATCGAATCCGAAAGGAGGAAGGGTAAAAACTCCCTCGCCCCGTCCCCGGGGAGAGGGCGGGGTGAGGGGATTCCTCCTTTACTGCGTCAGCCGTCAGAGATGGCGGCGTTCGGCAGCAGCTTCACGCCTGGCAGCTTGCAGGCAAGGATGGCCTGCCGCAGTGCTTCCACGGCTTGCGGACGCGGGAAGCTCGCGCGCCACGCGAGCGCGATGCGGCGGCTGGGCTGCGGCGCGCCGAACGGCTTGACCGCGAGCAGCGGGCTTGCCGCGGATTTGCTCTCCGCCGCGGTCGAGGGCAGCACGGTGATGCCGACGCCCGAGGCGACCATGTGGCGGATGGTCTCTAGCGAACTGCCTTCAAGCGCCTGCTGCATGTCGCTGGCGCCCGCGCGCAGCAGGCGCGGACAGGTCTGTAATACCTGGTCGCGAAAGCAGTTGCCGGCGCCGAGCAGCAGCAGCGTTTCGTTGCAGAGCTGTGCGGCGGAAATCTTCGCTTTCCTGCTCCATGCATGATCCGCCGGCATCACGACGCGGAACGGCTCGTCGTAAACCGCCTGCGTGACGACGCCGGTATCGGCAAACGGCAGCGACAGGATCGCGACGTCGAGCTCGCCGTTTCTGAGCGCTGGACCCAGCTTCGCGGTGTAATTCTCCTGCAGCAGCAGCGGCATGTGCGGCGCGCGCTTGTGCACGATCGGGATCAACTGCGGCAGCAGGTACGGACCCACCGTGTAGATCGCGCCGACGCGCAGCGGGGTCGCGAGCTGGTCCTTGCCCTGCGCGGCGATATGCTTGATCGCGGCGGTTTCCTCGAGCACTCGTTGCGCCTGTTCGATGATGCGAACGCCCAATGGCGTCACGGTCACGTCGGACGTGTGGCGCTCGAACAGGGTGACGCCGAGCTCCTCTTCGAGTTTCTTGATCGCGACCGACAGCGTTGGCTGGCTGACGAAACATTTTTCCGCCGCACGGCCGAAATGGCGCTCGCGCGCGAGCGCCACGATATAGCGCAACTCGGTCAGAGTCATGATGCGGGCAAACTAATCGATCCGCACGTTCGCGGCTTTGATCACCTTCGCCCACTTGGTGATTTCGGATTTCAGGTAGGCCGTGGCTTCGTCGGGTGAATTGCCGACGCGGTCGATCCCCTGTTGCGCGAGTCGTTCCCGGGTATCCGGCAGGTTCAGGATCTTGATCACGTCGGCGTTGATGCGCACGAGCAGGTCCTTGTTGATGCCGCCCGGCGCGTGCAGTCCGACCCACGTCGCGGTTTCGAATCCCGGTATTCCCGATTCCGCGATCGTCGGATATTCGGGCGCGAGCGGCGTCCGCTTGAGACTGGTGATGGCGAGTGCGCGCAATTTGCCGGCCTTCGACAACGGCAGCGACACGGGCAGGCTGGAAAACATCAACGGCAACTGGCCGCCGAGCACGTCGGCGACGGCGGTGTTCTCGCCCTTGTACGGCACATGCACCATTTTGATGTCGAGCGACAGGTTCAGAAGTTCGCCGGCGAGATGCGGCGTCGAGCCCAAGCCGCCGGAACCGAAGCTCAGCGTTTTATAGTTGGCCTTCGCGAACGGGATGAATTCCCTGAACGTGCGCGGCGGCAGCGACGGGTGCAGCACGAGCAATTGCGGCGACGAGCCGATTACGGTGATGATGGGGATATCGCGCACCACGTCGTACGGCAGCTTCGGATAGAGCGTGGTGGCAACCGACGTGCTGGTCTGCGGCGACACGAGCAGGGTATAGCCGTCGGGCGCCGCTTTCGAGACCGTTTCAGCGCCTATGATGCCGCTCGCGCCCGGCCGGTTGTCGACGACCACGGTCTGGCCCCAGAGTTCGGTCAATTTCTGCGCGAGGATGCGCGCGGCCACGTCCGTCACGCCGCCGGGGGTGAAGCCGACGACGATGCGCACCGATTTGGCCGGGTAGGTCTGCGCGTGCGCCATCGCACCGGGCAGCAATAAAGTCATGAACAGAATCGCAATCGCTTTTTTCATGGGGACCGTGAGTGGGGGAAGGATTTTCGCTTGTATATTGATGAGCGAGGCTCTACATTGTCAACTCGCGTTCTATCTACGACGGGAAAACATATGACAGTGACGACTGACACACCGGTCGGCTTCATCGGCCTCGGCATTATGGGCCATGCGATGGCGAAGAATCTCGTGAAAGCGGGATTCAAAGTCACGGTGCACAATCGCAGCCGCGGCCGGGTCGACGAACTCGTTGCTGCCGGCGCTCACGACGGCGGCTCGTCAGCGGGTGTCGCGCGCGTGACGGAAGTCGTGCTGCTGTGCGTGCCCGATACGCCGGACGTCGAGAAGGTGCTGTTCGACGACGACGGCGTCATGTACGGCATCAAGCACAACGCGGTGGTGATCGACTGCAGCACGATTTCGGCGACCGCGACGGTCGACTTCGCGCGGCGCGTCACGGAGAAAGGCGCGCATTTCATCGATTCGCCGATCAGCGGCGGACCCAAGGGCGCAATCGACGGCACGCTGTCGTGCATGATCGGCGGCGACGCGGCTATCGTCGAACGCTGTATGCCCGTGTTCAAGGCGATCGGCAAGACGTTCACGCATATCGGCGCGAGCGGCGCCGGCCAGTTATGCAAGTCGTGCAACCAGCTCGTCAACACCGCGACGATGATGGGAGTGGCGGAAGCGTTCGCGCTGGCGAAGAAAATGAACATCGACCCTTACAAGGTGCGCGACGCGCTGCTCGGCGGCACGGCCAGGAGCTTCGTGCTGGAAAACCACGGCAAGCGTTTGCTCGACGGTACGCTCGCGCCGGGTTTCCGCTCGAACCTGATGCTGAAGGACATCAAGCTGGCGCTCGGCGCCGGCGTTGCGTGCGGCTCCTACATGCCGGTCACTGCGCTGGGCGCGCAGATGCTCGCCGCATTGTGCGCCACCGGCCGCGCCGAGCTCGACAACGCATCGATGGGGCTCTTGTTCGAGGATCTGTCCGGGATCAAACGCTAGGGGGTGCGCTTGGCTAATACGAAGAAATTCCTTGCCTGTCTGTGCGCCGCCGCGAGCGTCCTGCTGGCGGCGTGCAGTTCGCCCGAAATCGACACCGCCGGCAAGACCGTCACCGTATACGAAGGCGCGCGTCTGATTACCGGGGACGGCAGTCCGCCGATCGAGAACGCGGTGATCGTCGTCGCCGACGACCGCTTCGTGCGCGCCGGCCGGCGCGGCGAAGTGAGCGTGCCCGAGGGCGCGGCGCGTGTCGACCTCACCGGCAAAACCGTAATGCCGGCGCTGGTCGATCTGCACGGCCATTTCGGTTTTCAGGACGTGGCCCAGGGCACGATGTCCAAACAGGATTTCACGCGCGAGAATCTCGTCGATCACCTGCGGCGCCTGGCGTACCACGGCGTGGGTGCGACGGTCGGCGTCGGCGATCTCGTCGAGCGCTCCGACCTCAAAGGCGGCCGCACGAACTGGGGCGACGTGCCGCTGCGCTTGCGCGGCGAGGTCGTGCCGGGCGCGGCGCTGTTTCGCACGGCGGGTCCCGGCATGGGATGGCCCGGTTCCGGCGCGCAGGGTCATCCGTCGCGCGTCGATGTCGCGTACCCGGTGTCGACCGAAGACGAAGCGCGCGCGGCGGTGCGGGACTATGTGCGCATGCAGCCCGAGTTCATCAAGATCTGGGTCGACGACCGCGGCGGCCGCAAGCAGACGCTGACGCCGCCGCTGTATCGGGCGATCGCCGATGAGGCGCACAAATACAACGTGCCGGTCGCCGTGCACAACGTGAAGCTTGCCGACGCGAAGGAATTGATGCGTGCGGGCGTCGAAGGCTGGCTGCATGTGCCGGTGCGCGGCGGCGATACGGTCGACGACGAATTGATTGCCATCGTGAAGGAACGCATTGCACGCAACGACCGGCCGGTGCAGTGGATCACGCCGTCGCTGATCACCGCCTGGATGAACACGCAGGGCGGCGGGCGTCCGGCGTGGCTCGACGATCCGTTGCTGCGAGCGACGTATTCCCCGGGCGACATCGAAACGCACTGGGGCGATCCGCTGCGCAAGATGACGCCCGACGCGGTCGCGCGCGCGAAACGCAATTTCGAGCAGGTGGGGCGCAACGCGATGCTGCTGCGCGCGGCGGGGATGAAGATCGTGGCGGGAACGGACACCGGGCAATCGCGTTTCTGGATCGGCTACTTCAACCATCTCGATCTGGAGAGCATGGTCGCGTTCGGCATGACACCCAATGAGGCAATCGTCGCAGCGACGCGCGACGCGGCCGCCGTCGCGCACGTCAATACGGGATTGATCGCCGCGGGCCGCAACGCGGATTTCATCGTGCTCGACGCCAATCCGCTCGACAATATCGCCAACACGCGGCGCATCAACCGGGTGTTTCTGCGCGGCGCGCAGGTGCCGCGCGCGTTGTACGCGGCGAAGTGGCAGGCGCAGTTCAGGCCGCAGTTGGCGCAGCGGCAGGATTAAAGGTCAGGTCGCCGATCTTGATGCGTACGCAAGCGCACAGAGCGTCCATGAACGCGGTGAGTACAATCGGCAAGTTTCCCGGTATCTTTGAGCGCGACTGATGAAATATAAAGATTATTACAGCATCATGGGCGTGGAGCGGGGCGCCAGCGCCGAAGACATCAAGAAGGCGTATCGCAAACTCGCCCGCAAGTATCACCCGGATGTTTCCAAGGATCCCCAGGGCGAGGAAAAATTCAAGGAAGTCGCGGAAGCGTACGAAACGCTCAAGAGTCCGGAAAAGCGCGCGGCCTACGACCAGCTCGGCAGTTACCAGCCGGGGCAGGACTTCCAGCCGCCGCCGGACTGGGGCCGGCAGCATGGCGATTCGCAGTTCTCGTTTGACGACGTCGACCTGGCGGACCTCTTCGCAGGCCTGCGCGGGGGGCAGCATCGGGCGGGACACGGCGGCGGGCCCATGCGGATACCCGGCGAGGATTACGAAGTCACGGCGCATATCTCGCTGGAGGACGCGTACCGCGGCACCGAAGTCGAGCTGAATCTGACGGTGCCCGAACACGACGAGAAAGGATTCATCCGCCGCGTGCCGCGCACGTTCAAGGTGCGCATTCCCAAGGGCGCGGCCGACGGGCAACGCCTGCGCCTCGCCGGCCGCGGCGGCAAAGGGTTGAATGGCGGCCGCGACGGCGACCTGTATCTCAACATCGCGTTGCATCCGCACGCGCTCTTTCGCGTGAGCGGACACGACCTGTATCTCGATCTGCCGCTGGCGCCGTGGGAAGCCGTGCTGGGCGCGACCGTAGAGGTCCCGACATTGGGCGGACCGGTGCGCCTGAAAGTGCCGCCGAATACGCACGCCGGGCAGCAGTTGCGATTGTCCGGCCGCGGCCTGCCGAAACCCAGCGGCAAAGAAGGCGATCTTTTCGCCATCGCGCAAATTGCCGTGCCGACTGCGGCGGGCGAGCGTGAGCGCGAATTGTTCAAGCAGCTTGCGGAAGGCTCGACTTTCAATCCGCGCGGGCATTTTGAATCGGAGGTGAAACGTGAAAGCTGAACATACCGAAGCGGTGTGGCTGACCGAGGACACCCAATTTTCTCTCGCGCAGCTTGCGGAACTCGCGGGTATTCCGGAAGCCGAAGTGCGCGAGCTCGTCGATTACGGCGCGGTCACGCCGGTCGATCCGGAAGCGTCGCCGTGGATATTCAGCGGCAAGTGTTTGCTGACCATCCGCACCGCGTGCCGCCTGCGCGTGAGTTTCGATCTCGAGCCGCACGGCGTGGCGCTGATCGTGTCGCTGCTCGACCGCATCCACGATCTCGAAGCCGAGTTGGGCAGCCTGCGGGCGCAATTTCCGCAGCGTCGTTAAGGCCCGACACACAGGCGTCGCCGCGCGCCGACACGTTTGCCGGCGGGTATCGTTTGCCGCGCTTCTGTACGGCACCGCACATAGTTTTGGGGCGCTCCACTGTAACCTGAACGGTGGAGGTATGACCTATGCAGAACCCCGCTTATGCGGAGCAACAGCCGGCGGCGCGATGTGATGTTCTCGTCATCGGCGGCGGGCCCGGCGGGGCGACGATAGCGGCGCTGCTTGCCGAGCGCGGACGCGAAGTGGTATTGATCGAAAAGGCGCGGCATCCGCGCTTTCACATCGGCGAATCCCTGCTGCCGCTCAATCTGCCGCTGTTCGAGCGGCTTGGCGTGGCCGGAGAGATCAGAGCCATCGGCATGCCCAAATACGGCGCCGAGTTCGTTTCGCCGTGGCACTCCGATGCCGTCACCTTCGATTTCGCGAACGCGGTGGACAAATCTTTTCCCTATGCCTATCAGGTGCGCCGCTCGGAATTCGATAACATTCTGTTTCGCAATGCCGCCCGCAAAGGCGCTTTCGCCATCGAAGGATGCCGCGTTACCGGTGTGCAGTTCAACGACGATGGCGCGGCGGTCTCGGTGCATCATGAAGACGGCAGCGAAGCGCGTTGGCAAACGAAGTTCGTAGTGGACGCGTCCGGCCGCGATACGGTACTCGCCAACCAGTTCGGCAGCAAGCGCCGCAACCCCCGGCACAACAGTGCTGCGATATTCGGCCATTTTTCCGGAGCGACGCGTCTGCCCGGCAAGGCCGAGGGCAATATCAGTCTCTTCTGGTTCGATCACGGATGGTTCTGGTTCATACCGTTGAACGACGGAGCCACCAGCATAGGCGCGGTGTGCTGGCCGTATTACATGAAGTCGCGCCAGACCGATCCGGCAACGTTCTTCCTCGATACTATCGCGCTGTGCCCCGCGCTGGCGGAGCGGCTGCGCGAAGCGAAGTTGTGTTCCCCGGTCACGGCGACCGGCAATTATTCCTACGAAGTTCGGCGCGCGACCGGCAGAAATTACCTGCTGCTGGGCGACGCATTCACATTTATCGATCCGGTGTTTTCCACCGGCGTGCTGTTCGCGATGCAAAGCGCGTTCGCCGGCGCGGATACGGTCGGGGCCTGTCTCGACAATCCGCGCCGCGCACACCGCACGTTGCGGGCGTTCGACCGGGCCATGCATCACGGCCCCGGAATATTTTCCTGGTTTATCTACCGGGTCACGACGCCGACCCTGCGCGATCTGTTCATGGGTCCGGGCAACGCAAAATTGCAGGAAGCCGTGTTGTCGGTGCTGGCGGGCGATATTTTCCGCAATACGCCGCTGGGCGCGCGGTTGTTCGCATTCAAGATCGTCTACTACCTGAAAAACCTGTTTAACCCACGTCGAACATGGAGCGCATGGAAAAAACGCAGACAAATGCTGCACGCGTTGCCCGCCGGTCGGGCCGCGGTCTAGTCGCCGCGGCAGTTCGCGCCGCGCCGTTCATGCTCGATTATATGGCGCCGGAAAAATTCGCGGCTCATCCTGCCCGGTTCGGCGGCAGCGTGCTTGGCGCCATTGCGTTCGGCGCCGCGCCTCCGCGCATCGCCGCGCCGGCCGGCTCATATGCGTGGGTGAATATGCCGGTGCTTCATGGCGATTCGATATTTGAAGTCTGGACGTCCGCGCAGCCGGTCGTGCGCGAAGATGCGGACGGTCTGACCGCCGCGCGCAATGCCGATATTCTTTTCGGCTGCCTGCAATTGGAACCGGACTGCCGGCTCGATACCGCCAGCTACGCTGCGTACAGCCGGATTTTCGATTTCATCGACCGTCGCGGTTACGGCCACCTGCTGCGCGCATGGAATTATGTGCCGCAGATCAATGCCGACGACGACGGTCTGGAACGCTACGCGCGGTTCAACGTGGGCCGCCACGAAGCGTTTTCCGCGAAAGGGCGGATTATCGGGACGGACACGCCGGCTGCGAGCGCGCTGGGCAGCCGCGGCACGCAATTGACGGTGTATTTTCTGGCGGCAAAACAGCCGGGACTGCCGGTCGAGAACCCGCGACAAACCAGCGCTTTCCGTTATCCGGCGCAGTACGGGCCGCGCAGCCCAACATTCGCGCGCGCGACATTGATGACGTCGGCGGTGCACCCGCAGTTATTTGTGTCGGGGACGTCCAGCATCGTCGGCCATGCCACGGTGCATGCGGGCGATGCGCCGGCGCAGGCGCGGGAAACCGTCGCGAACGTGCTCGCCGTGATAGCGCAGGCACGGCTTGCCGGCTTCGACGCGTCGGACGCGCAGGCCCGTTTGCTGCTCAAGGCGTACCTGCGGCGTCCCGGCGATCTTGCGATGGCGCGCAGTTGCCTCACCGCGGCCTTCGGTGCGGCGGCCACGATCGCATACCTGCAGGCGGACATCTGCCGCGCGGATCTGCTGCTGGAAGTCGAGGCCGTGCTGCTGAATGCGGCCGTGCCTGCGCACTGATCCGTCCTGCCCGATGCGCACCACTACAACAGCAACCTGGACGGCGTCGAGCCCGCGTAATCGCGTCGTGACGTGGCTGCGATTTCCATATGAGTGTTTCGTGCTGTACGGCGGATTGCTGCTGTTCGCGGTCTCTTTCTTTGTGTGGAGTGCGGTCGCGACGCTGCTATGCCACATACTGCCGCGGGGTTTCGGCATGCGATCGGGGCAAACCATGGTCATGCTGATGTTCCGCTCTTATATTGCAGTGTTGAAGGCGAGCGGAATCGTAAAATTTGATCTGGGCGCGCTGGACGCATTGCGCGACGACGGTGCATTGATCATTGCACCCAATCACCCGTCATTGCTGGATGCCGTGCTGGTCGTTTCCCGTTTGCCGAGGGTCGTGTGCATTATGAAAGCGGAAATCCAGGACAGCCTGATACTGGGAGGAGGCGCGCGGCTCGCCGGCTACATCCGCGATGATTTGCCGCTGAGCATGATACGTTCCGCCGCCGCCGCGCTGCGCGCCGGCAATCAACTTCTGATGTTTCCCGAAGGCACCCGCACGAGACCGCACGCGCGCTGTCATTTCAAAGGCGGCTACGCGTTGATCGCGAAAATGGCCGGGGTTCCGGTGCAGACGGTTTTCATCGAGACCAACACCATGTTTCTGGGCAAAGGCTGGCCGCTTTTCAAAAAGCCGGTGTTCCCGCTGACATTCAGGGTACGACTGGGACAGCGTTTTGACGTGAATGGCGACGTGAAAACGACGGTCGCCGACATGGAGCGCTATCACCGCGACGCGTTGGCGTCCGCCACCGGCGTCCGTGACGACTCCAACCAGGCTGACGCGAAGGCCGCGGCGTGAACGCCGAAACCTGCTCGCATCTTCTGCTCATACCGAGCTACAACACCGGTCCGAGGCTCATGGAGACGGTACGCGACGCAAGAAAATACTGGCGGCCGGTATGGATAGTCATCGACGGCAGCACGGACGGCAGTGCCGAGGCGTTGCGCGCACAAGTGGCTGCGGATCCGAATGTGCGGGTGCTGGTGCTGCCGTGCAATCAAGGCAAGGGCGCGGCAATCCTGCATGCGCTCGGCCACGCCGCGGCCGCGGGCTTTTCCCACGTGCTGACCATGGATGCCGACGGTCAGCATCCGGCCGATTTGATTCCACATTTTATGGCGGTGTCCCGGTCGAATCCGCAAGCGGCGATATTCGGCCAGCCCGTATTCGATGCGAGCGCGCCGGCCCTGCGCGTGTATGGCCGCAAACTTTCCAACGGCCTCGCGGACCTGCAGACGCTATGGCGCGGAATCGGCGATTCGCTGTTCGGCTTCCGGGTCTATCCGATTGCGCCGCTGCGCGACATCATGGAAGGGCGGCGCTGGATGCGGCACTTCGACTTCGAACCGGAAGCCGCCGTGCGGCTGTGCTGGCGGGGCGTGCGGCCGATTCAGGTGCGCGCGCCGGTAAAATATTTCAGCGCCGAGGAGGGCGGTGTTTCGCATTTCAATTATCTGCGAGACAACGCGCTGCTGGCGTGGATGAATCTGCGGCTCCTGCTCGAGTTCGCGGTGCGGCTGCCGGTATTGGCGGCCGGCAGGGCCGGCCGCAGATTCGTCAGATCATCGCCCCGTTGATCGAGATGATCTGGCCGGAAATATATCCGGCGTTTTCGGAAACGAGAAAACCCGCGAGATCGGCGACCTCTTCAGGCGTGCCCGCGCGCTTCATCGGCACGAGCTGGTCTATCGCGGCTTTGCTGAATGCGGCATCGCTCATCGGCGACGCAATGATGCCCGGCGCTATTGCGTTCACCGTAATGCCGCGGCTCGCGAGTTCAAGCGCCAGCGACTTGGTCGCGCCGTGCAGACCCGCCTTGGCCGCGGCGTAGTTGGTCTGTCCGCGGTTGCCGGCCAGCGCGGCGACCGAGGACACATTGACGATGCGTCCCCAGCGGGTGGCCATCATCGGCAGCAGCAGCGGTTGCGTCACGTTGAAAAAGCCGTTCAGTGACACGGCGATCACCCGCGTCCATTGGTCGGCCCGCATGCCCGGCATCACCGCGTCGTCGTGGATGCCCGCATTGTTGACGACGATTTGGATCGGACCGTCGGCCAATATTGCCTCCAATGCACCCGCAACTTGCGCGTGATCGGTAACATCGAATGTCACCGCCTGTGCGGAACCGCCGCCTGCGTTAATCCCGGCGCTCACACTTTCCGCCAGTTGCAGATTGCCGTTAGCGTGCACGTAAACATGACAACCGTCGGCTGCGAGCCGCCGGCAGATGGCCGCGCCGAGAGTCCCGCTGCCGCCGGTGACCAGTGCTCGCTTCATATTCCGCCTCTCATCGGATGTCTCATGTCGCCGCATCAAGCACTACAGTGGCGCGGCCGCTCAATATCTCGGCCGTGCCAACCCGCACCGCGAATTGATAAATCACGCGGCCGCGATCGCCCATCAGTTGCTCGGCATCCACGATCAGGTCGCCTTCCAGATTGTCGAGCCGGACGCGGCGGCACACGACATTGCGCAGTCCTACCAGGTACCCCGCGCGCGGCTGGCTGCCGACCAGGCCGGACAGTCCGCCGTGCAGGGCCATCGTTTGCGCCGCGTACTCGATGCCGCACACGGCGGGCAATTGTCCGTCGGCGCGCAACGGATTTGCGATATCGCGGTGAGTGCGGCTGACGCAGCGGATATGAGTTGCATCCCAATGTTCGACGCCGTCGAGCAGGCACATCGAGCCCGCGTGAGGGATCAGCCGCGCGATGTCGGCCCGGGTCATGGCCACGGCGTTACCTCCACGCGCAAATGGTGGTCTCCATACGTGAGGATCACCAGCGCGGAAACAGCGCGCGCCAGTGCGGCGAGCAACGGCAGGCAGCGCGCGGCCGGTACGCCGGCGCGCACGCGGTCCAACCCGCCATCCGTCATGACGGTTGCGCCGGCTTTTTCCGCGATGTAGCTTACGTCGAGCGCCGCAAAAACACGCGCGGATGCTTGCGCGGTCAGCACGAGCGCTATGCCGACGCTCGCATTGAGCGGGCGCACGGCGTGCAGCGGTTCCGGATAGGGCTGATCGTAAGTGATCAGCGCCACCGGTTTGCCGTCCGTCGCGACTTGCGCGGCGGCATCGAGCAGGCCCGCGGCAAAACTCGCGTCGTGACTGCACAGGCTCGTCGACGGCGCCTGTGACCGCGTGGCGATGCTCCAATAGCCCGCGGGCGCGTTGTGTACGGAGTTATGAAAACGCGTTGGCGAAATCTCGCGTTCCGCCGACGCGAGCGTCGCGCAAATATGATTGAGGTTTTCGCCGTCGCCGGACGAGGAAGTGAATACGGTCGCCGTTGCCGCCGCGTCGCGTCCCGCATGCACGAAGGCTTCGCGTCCCGCGGCGAGCGCCAGCTTGACCGGCAGGCCGGTGCGGCGCCGCTCGGCGGGCGGCAATAGTTCGCTGGCAGTCACGACGGTGGGGGCGGGCATATATTCCGCGGTACCCGCGAGGATTGCCCGGCTGGCTTCCCAACCGTCGAGTCCCGGACCGACTAAACCCACGCCTTCGACAAATACGCGCATCAGCCGGTCCTCCCGAGCACGAGGCTGCAGTTGCTGCCGCCAAACCCGAAGGAGTTGCTCAGCACGCGCGTGACGCGGGCATGCCGGTTCTCGAGCAAATAGTTGCTGCGTAGCCCGGGATCCAGGTTGCGCGTGTGCAGGCCTCCGGGCAGCAGCCCGTGTTCGATCGCCAGCAGGCTGATGATCGCTTCCGTAATGCCGGCCGCGCCGAGCAGGTGTCCGGTCGAGCCTTTGGTGGAACTGACGGGCGTCGCGCCGCCGAACAATTCATGCACGGCGCGGTCTTCGCTCGCATCGTTCGCCTTGGTGGCGGTCCCGTGCAAATTGACGTAATCGATCCCGGCCGGCGCGAGTCCGGCGGCTTTCAGCGCCTGTTCCATGGCGAGCCTGGCGCCCAAACCTTCGGGATGCGGAGAGGACATGTGATAAGCGTCGCAACTCTCGCCGACGCCCAGCAACAGCATCGCGTCGGCAGCGTATGGAGCCGGATTTTTTTCCAGCAGCGCGAAACCGGCGCCTTCGCCGACCGAAATACCATCGCGGTCGGCATCGAACGCGCGGCAGGGCGCGCCCGAGGTCAGTCCCAGCGAGTGGAAGCCGTACAAAGTGGTCAGGCACAGCGAGTCGACACCGCCGACCACCGCGGCGTCACACACCCCGGCCGCCATCATGCGTGCGGCGTGGCCAAAGACTTTGGCCGACGAAGAGCACGCCGATGAGACGACGAATGCCGGACCGTTCAGGCCGAGATAGCGTTGCACGAAATCCGCCAGCGAGAACGTATTGTGGGTTTCGGCATAATGGAAGTCGGCCGGCAAGGCCCCTGTCTGCGCGTCGCGCCGGCGATAAGCGAGTTCGGTCTGCAGGATGCCGGAGGTGCTGGTGCCCATGAAAACGCCGATTCGCGCCGCTCCGTATTTTTCGCGCGCCGCGGCCACTGCGCCCGCATATCCATCCGATTCCAGGCACGCCTGCGCCAGGCGATTGTTGCGGCAATCATACGCGGAGAGATCGGCACGCAGGCCCACCGCGTCCAATCCTGCAACCTGGCCGATCCAGGTGTCGAGCGCGACGGTTTCAAAATCGCAAGCGGTCAATCCCGTCCGGCCATCGTGCAACGCGCGTGATACCTCCGCGGCGCCCGCGCCAAGACTATTGACAATTGAATAGTGGCTGATGGCGAGCGGTTGCATGCTAGTTGCGCGCCGCGGCAAGCGCCGCGGCTGACGATTCGCCGCACGCGGTGGGCAGCGCGACGGACTTTAAGCCGTGCGCCGCTAATTGCGCGAGCAATGCGGGCAGCACGGCCAGAACCACCGGCACGCCCGCATCCGTGCGCGCGTGCGCGCCGTCGTGCAATACCAACACGTCGCCCGCGGCCAGTCCGCGAGTGAGTTTCTGCAACACCCGCGAGGGTTCGCGGCGCACCGCATCGTAACCGCGCCGGGTCCACGACACGTAGCGCATTCCGCACGCGGCGAGCACGGGATCGAGCAGCGGGCTGCGGAATCCCGCCGGCGCGCGGAAGAACAACGGGGCGCGGCCTGTTATGCCCGAGATCGCCGATTGCGTCGCTTCGATCTCGCGGCGCAGCGCGGCCATGCCGAAAAACGCGAACGCAAGCGGGTGGCGGAACGTATGGTTCTCGACGCTGTGACCGCGCCTCACGATGGACCTGACGATGTCCGGAAATGCCGCGGCTTTTTCGCCGATGCAGAAAAAGCTCGCTTTTGCCGCATACCGGTCGAGCAGATCGAGCACTTGCGGCGTCACTTGCGGATCGGGGCCGTCGTCGAATGTCAGGCTGATCTCGGCGCGTTCGGCCGCGGCCGCCGGCAACCGCGTGACATTGGGACCCAGCCAGCGGCCACGCGGCCATAATACCGCCGCGCTCACCACCAGGTGATTGCCGGCCAGCGCGGCCAGCACCCACGCCCACCATGACGGATGCGCGACCAGCGTGACGGCGCCCGCGGCGTGCCACCAGGCGGACAATCGAATGAGGAGCGCCGGCCGCCAGCGCGGATGGGCACTCGCTGGAGAACACCAGGCCGCGGGCATCATGCTCATGAATCCGCCGGCGCAGAGGCGCGACCGAGCATCAAGTCATCGCCATTTATTGGGACCGTCGCGCGCGCCGGTGAAATGTCGCCACCAAACAAATCGCGCTCAAGCAATCTTTGCCATAGGTTTGACCACGTCGTCCAGTCGTGATCACCGGCGATGGACACCACGTGCCCGGCAGGCAAACGTTGCGCGAGCAATTTGCTTGCATCGGCGAAGCGATCGTCCGTTCCGTAGCCAAGATGCAGGTCGGGCATTCCGGCGCTGCCGGGCCGATACGCTTTTATCCATGCGAGCAATTGCCGCTCGTCGTCGTCCGATTTGACAATGCCGGGTAGCCAGCCGGACCAGCCGCCCGCGCGCGTTACTTCGGCGATCATTCCGCGTGTCGCCAGGAACGGCGCGATCAGGATGACACCGTCGATTTGCGCCGGGTGCTCACGCGCGTAAGTCAGCGCGCCCATGCCGCCCAGCGATATGCCCATGAGCCAGATACGACGGTTACCTCCAGCGAGCGCCGGCCCAATGATGTCATGCGCGAGTTGCGTGTTAAAGGTGCGCTCCAGATAATGTCCGAGATTCGCGTCCACGGCGACGACATCCAGCGCCAGGCGGCGCTCGCGTATTTGGCGCACGAATCCGTGTTCCACGAAGTCCTGCGCCCGTGCCTTGGCGCCCGGCAACATGACAAGCAGAGTGCGGTCGCGGCCGGCGCCAGGTGCCGCGTCGTAAATGGCCGTCATACTCATGCGGGACTCATTGCCGGGCCGGGCGGTCGGGCAATCAGCACTGCGGAAAAAGCGAGGCTCAAAAACGCGCCGATGCCGACCGTGCTGCCGAGCGCATGCAAGAGCGGCACTTTTGAAAACGCGAGCAAACCGAACCCGATCAGCGTGGTGATGTTGGCGAACAGCAGCGATACCAGCGTGCGTTCACGTTCGCCGGCATTTGCCGCCCGCCGTTCAAAAAAGAGCGCGTAGTTCGAGCCGATGGCGACTACCAGCAGCAAGCCGACCAGGTGAAAAATCGAGAGAGGGTTGCTGCTTGACGCGAGAATGCAAAAGGTGATGATCACCGCGGCCGCCAACGGTGCGAGTACCACGAGCACGCGGCGGACCGAACGCAGACTGGCCAGCAGCAGCAGCACGATGGCTATTGCTCCCAACAGCGAATAGGTCATGACCTCGCGGCGATAAGTTTGGTACAACGCATCGGATTCGCGCTTAAGGTCGACCAGCGTAACCCGATTATCGGGCGTGCTTGCGAGATCCCGCGCGATCCCCGTGGCGTCGGTCACCCCGCGCAGCGGCAACATGGCGGTCCAGGTGGTCGTGGCGGCGTCCTCGTCGTCGCGTTTGGCGAGCAACGAATCGACTTTCAAGGCCAGCGCGGTGCCTTGCAGGCTTGCGCGAGTCAGCGTTGCCTGCGATTTGGCTGCTTGCGCATCGCTCAAAAAAGGTTCGAATAAACCGGCGCGAAACGGCAGCCCACGCTGCGCTGCCTGCAGACTTTCGCGTAATACAGCGGGCTCCGGTATTGCAGCCTGGCGTGCGCGCTGGGTTGGTGCGCTCGGCAGGTAGAGCGCAGCGGACTCAAAGCCTTCCATGTGCCCTCGCTCTATCGACACCTGCAGGCGCGCGGAAATCTGCTCGCTGCCGGCCAGCGCCGCGTCCTCGCTGGCGGCGTCGACGACCACCAGATGGCGCACATCCGGCGCGCCGATATCGCGCCGCAATTGCTCATCGAGGGTGCGCTCGCTGGCGGCGATTGGACTCAAGGTCGCGAGTTCGTCGCTCCAGAGCGCTTCACGCTGTGCACCGAGGATAATTATCGCGGCGACAGTGGCGAGTATTACCGGATAGCGCAAAACGCGCGCCGAATGCGCGAGCGCCGTCACCTTGGATGCGAGCCCTGTCGCCGCGCGCACGATAAATCCCGGCGGCAGCAGCGCCGGCAATATGAATCGCGTGACCAGCACCGCCGCGATGAGTCCCGCGATCGAGAAAAGGCCCAATTGCGCAAGTCCCGGGAAACCGGACAGCAGCATGGCGCCGAAGCCGCAAACCGATGTCAACAAGCCCAAGCGCAGCGTCGGCCAGATGCGCGACAACGAGTCAGCCGGCGGCGTGCCGGGCGTGACTTGCGTGAACAGGTAGATCGCGTAGTCGACGGCTTCGCCGATCAGCGTGACGCCGAAGCCGAGCGTAATGCCGTGCACCGCGCCGAAACCGAGGCTCACGGCGGCGACCCCCGCCAGCGCGCCGCTCGCGACCGGCAAAAGACCAAGCAGCAGTACGCGGGGCGAGCGATACAGCGTCAGCAGCAAAGTCGACACCAGTGCGGTGGCGATGACGGAAAATCGTAACGCATCGGCCTTGATCCGCGCGCGGCTGTTCACCGCGAAAACTCCGGGCCCGCTGAGCAGCAGCGTCTGTCCGGTACTCGCGCGGCCGTCGCTGGCATTCGCAAAGGCGCGCCGAATCAGCGCCAGCGCGCGCTCCTGCGCGTCGATGTCGTACCCCGCGGCACGGGTTTGCGCGACCAGCAGCGCGCGGCCGCCATCCTGCGCGAACCACACGCCGTCGCGCACCGCGGGCCGCGCCTGACCTTCGAACTGCCCGACGAGCCGCAATAACTCGCCGGTGGGATCGCGCGGCAGTATTTTCCCAAGCAGCACGCCGGCCGGCGAGCCGAGCAGTTGCAGGTCTTCCTCAAGTGCAGCCCGCAGCGCGGCACCGGAAAAATGCCCGGTGGTGACGGCCGGGCTCAGCACATAGCGATTGCGCCAGAGAAATTCGCGGTCCCGGTCCAGCGTGGTTGCTTCGCCGTTAGTGATCGCCGCGAATTCGTCGGGCAGTTGGCGCAGTTCCGCTGCCATGCGCCTGCTGGTCTGCGCCAGCAATGGCGGAGCGGCGCCTTCGATCGCGATCAGGATGAGCCGGGAAACCACGCCGTCGCGCAACTGCTGCACGAGTATCCGCTGCACCGGCGTGGGCGCGCGGGGCAGGAACGCGGACATATCGGCGGTGAACTCGGTTCTGGCAATGACGAGAACGCATGCGAGGATTGCGGCCGCCCACACGGCCAGCGCCAGATGCGACGGGCGGGTGATTGTCACGGAGCTTCCTCGGTGATCGTCATGACCGACCGGTCGCCTTCGGCTTCGGTGATCTCGATGGTGCGCACCCGGTTACGGGCGCCACCGATGAGAATTTCTTTCACCATCGACTGCGTTTTCGGATCGGCTGGTTTGAGCGACAGACGCCATTGCGCTTCGCTGCCGGCAAGGCTCGCGCGATAAAACCGGTTCAGGGTCGGCAGATCGCCGGCCAGCGTCGAGCGGATGCTCTCGACGAAAGCCCAGATGACCGGATAGTCCTGCAGCGCGAGCGTGCGCCGTTGCCCGCGGTCCCGGTACTCGATCGTAAGCTTGTCCTGGTCGAGCACCAGTAATTCGGGTTTAGGCAGCCGCGTGTACTTTTCCAGCCGCCCCGGCGCCGTGTATACAAGGGTGCCGGATGAGTCGAGCGGCGCATTGAGCATGGCCAGGTATTTGCGTTCGACGAACCTCGCCCTGGCGGTCTTGATCTGGGCGAGATCCTGCATGAGTTGCTCGATCCCCCACGCCGCGTCCTCGGCTGCCGTGGCGGCGCAAATGAAGCTTGCCGCCAGCACGAGCGCGATCAGCGCGTGGCGCGTGCTATGCCTGCCGCCAGAAGTCATAGAAGTTATACCAGTTGTAAGGCGCGTCGCGGCAGTAATGCTCCAGGCGCGCGACATAATTGCGCTGGCCCTGTGCGAGCGCGAGTTTGCGTTCGGCGCGGGACACTGGCCACGCGTCAATGAGGCGTTCGAAATAAATATCGTAACGGTTGCCGCCGCGATACAAACCGAACATCAGGACCACGGGCCGTTGCAGCAGGGCGGCGAGGCGAAAAGGGCCGCTTGGGAAACGCGCCTCGTCGCCGAGAAACCGGCATGCGGCCGTCCCTTCGTCCTGAAACGTGCGGTCGCCCAGCATGCCGACGATTTCCCCGGCGTTCAGCGCCGTTTCCACTTTCAGCATCGAGTCGATTTTGCCCAATGCGATGACCTGCAGACCGAGGTTGGGATTGACCGCGGCGAGCGCCGAGTTGAATTTGCGGGCGTTGTCCGCGTACATGACAAGGCTGATGCGTGCTGCGGTGTTGCGCCTGCCCAGCGCGCGGATGATTTCGAAACTGCCCATATGCGCGCCCAGCAGAAAACACCCGCGGCCGCTCGCTGTCATTTCGCGCAGGATGTCTTCGCCGTGGACGCGCACGTCGAAGCGCGCGTACTGATTGTTGAACAAAAAAACCCGGTCGAGCAGCGTCGCGGCAAACGTATGGCAGTGACGGAATGCATCCGCGAGGCCGGGTTTGTGCGCCAGCACTTTACGCAAATATTTTTTCGAGCCTGCGCGCGAGTCGGGCGAGAAGAGCACGAAGTAGAGGCATACCGGGTAGAGCAACAGCCGCGCAACCGGGCGGCCCAGGGTCAGCGCGATGGCAACGATCAAACGCAGCGCCAGCGTGTTGCTGCGCTCGGGGCGCGCCACCCATTCCGGCAGCGATGGCGCGTCCGTCTTCGCTTCGCGCGGTCCGTCAACTAGGCCGGAGTCCATGCCGCCTCGCATGTCACAGCGCCGGTGAGCACCCTGGTGGTGCCGACCGCGCAGGCGAATTTGATCGTGCCCGCCTTGAGTTCCGAAAATTCCATCCTGACGTTTTCGCCGGGCCGCACGGGATGCAGGAATTTGGCGGACACGGGTTGTCCCTGCGACAAATTCAGATCGAGACATTTTTCGATCGCGCGCAAAGTCTCGCTCAGGAGCAGCGCCCCTGGAATAATCGGGTTGCCCGGAAAATGTCCGGGTGTTGCCGGATGATCGAGAGGAAATGAGCGTTCAATGACGACCATCATCGGCCCGTTCCGGTGGAGCGCCCGGTGGCGAGCGTGCGCAGGGCCTCGCGCGGCAACTTGCCGGTCGCATTGCGCGGCAAGGCATCCACCAGGCGCAATGGGCGCGGCAGAAACGCGGAATCGATGCGCTGCCGCAGCGCATGCATGATCATTTCGGGGGTGAGCCCGGGCGCCACCACGAACGCCGCCAGCCGGTTCGCCGCGCCGTCGCCGTCGCCGGGCACGACAAATACGCCGTCGCGCACGCCGGAAATCGAGTTCAAGTGATAGTTCAGGCTCGCGAGTGACGTGCGTTTGCCCGCGATGTTGACGAGATCGGCGGTCCTGCCGTGCAAGAGAAACCGCGCCTCGCCGCGCAACTCGATTATGTCCTGCAGCATGACCGCGGTCTCGACGTGTCCGCCGTCGACCCAGGTGCCGTGCCGGTCCTGGCGCAGTCGCACACCCGGCAGCGCGTGCCACTCCGCGCTTGCGGTCGTGCGTCGGGTGGCGACCTGGCCCGCTTCGGTGCAGCCGTAAATTTCATACAGCGGCGCGGCAAAGCGCCGCTCCGCGGCGGCCGCTGATTGCGGCGACAGCGGCGCCGTGGCGCACAGCATCAAATCCAGCGGCGGCAAACTTCCGGTTTCGCTCAATAGCGCCCGCAAGTGTATCGGCGTGGTGACGAGGCAGCGTGGCCGCGGCAGCGCGGCGAGTTCGGCGAGGACATCGGCCGGATAGAATGGACGCCCGGCGTGCAGCGCGAGACCGCCTTGCATGACCATGAGCACGGAGGACTCCAGGCCGTACATATGCTGGGGCGGTACCGTGCCGAGGATCGCCATGCCGGGACATGCGCGGATGCCGAGACGGTCGAGTTCGGCCGCGGCGCCGCGCACGAGCGAGCCCCAGGTCTTCTCGGTCGGAACGGGCTGCCCGGTCGAGCCCGAGGTGAATACGATCGCGGCAATCTGGCCGGCAGGAACCAGCGGAGTTGAACGAACCGCGGGGCGCGCGTCCGCCGGCGCGGGATAGAACACCGTTTCCAGCGCATGGTATGCGCTCGCGCCATCGGTCAAGCAATAGACGTCGGCATAGCGGTGCTTCAACTGACCGATCAGATCGGGTGTTTGATTGGGCGGCAGCAGGTTTATCTGGCGTTGTAACAACGCCGCGAAGAAGCCGACGACGAAATGGTAGCGGTCGTTGCACAAATTGAAGATATAGCGCCGGGCTGGCAGCGATTGCGCGAGTTGCGTGACGTCATGCAGAAACCGGTCCACGCCGACGGGACGTCCGGCGCGGTACGCGAATATGGAGTTATCCGGATAAGCGCGGACCAAAGGCAGGTTGATCACGTTCGCGAACCCGGACAGCCGGCAGCGGTAGAGCACTTGGCATCGCTTGAAAACGCGCGTACGCCGTCGAGCAGCGAAGCATGCGGGAAATCCCCGTGGCGAATCAAGCGGTACGCGTACTCGCCGATGAACATGAGCGCGAGCAACGGAAAATTGAGCACATTGATAAAGAGCGACCAGTGGCCGAGGGACGCGAAGCCGAAGAGCAGCGCCGACACCACGATCTGCGCGGCGAAGAAAACGCACCACGCAGCGGTCACGCGACGGGTGTACGCGGAAAGTGCCGGCGGCAGCGTGCCATGCACGCGGCGCGCCAGGCGGGTGATCAGCGGTTCCTGTCCGCGCCGCAATGTGCGCGCAAAAAGCCACAACAGGGACAGATAAATTGCCGCGTGAGGGGCGCCGTACGCCATGGCAGTGCCCCGGGGGCCCCGCTGTTCGAGGGCGTAGATCGCGACAGCCGCGGCGAGCAGGACAACCGACCAGCGCACCTTGTCGCGGGCGCGGGTTGCAATCCAGCAGGCGAGCGCGAGCAGCGGCAGAAATGCGAGAACAATGCGGATGGAGTCGATTAGTCTTCCTCCGATGGCGGAGTAGATCAGACATTGATATCCGACGCCCGACAGCACTATCAGTGCCGGCCACAGCCAGCCGCACCGGCGCTGCGGCATTTATTTGCTTCGATGTTGCTGAATATGGTCGTTCAGGCTGCGCAATGAGCTGAAAATTTTCAGATTGTTCTCGTCGTCGGAGCGCAAATTCAAGCCATAGGTTTTCGAAATGGCCAGCGCGAGTTCGAGCACGTCGATGGAATCGAGGCCCAGGCCCTCGCGGTAGAGGCGGCCGTTGGGATCGATTTCTGCCGCGTTGACCTCGAGATTGAGGGTGGCGACGATTAACCGCGCCAATTCCAGTTCTTGGGGGTTGGCGGACTGATTGTCCGGCGCAATGGCGGGTGGCGGAGCATCCATTCCGTGACTTGGTGCCGTCATGAGGGAAGGTTTGTATTTAAGATTTGACATCTAAGTGCCTGTTATCAGTGGGAACTCGAATTTGATCGCCGGTCTTTCGTGGATCGCACCATGATAGTGTGCGCAGCAGGAAGTTCTGTGCGCTATCGAACATAAGGAGTAGACTACACGCACCGGTAATGTTGCTGCACGCATGATGGGCCTCCTCATGCGGGCCGGTATGGCGCAGAATTTTCCTGGCAAGTCGAGGCCGTCACTATGTCATCACCGCACTCTCCCAGGCAAAATCATCTTCTCGCGGCGCTGCCGGCGGAGGACTACGCGCGCCTGCTGCCCGATCTTGAACTCATCGCGATGCCGCTGGGGTGGGCTGTTTACGAGTCCGGCGGCCACATGGGCTACCTGTATTTCCCGACCACCAGCATCGTCTCGCTCCTCTACGTCATGGAAAGCGGCGCCTCGGCGGAAATCGCGATCACCGGCAACGAGGGGCTGGTCGGCATCTCGTTGTTCATGGGCGGCGAAAGCACGCCGAGCCGGGCGGTGGTGCAAAGCGCGG